>DASPJU010000331.1:0-11646 GCA_035628475.1 Salinarimonas sp.
CAGACGGTGTCGGCATAGGGCAGCACCTTCGGGGCGACCGCGAGGAGCTCGGCATGGAGCGCGCCCGCGTCCACCTCGCCGATGCCCAGGCCCCGGCGCAGCGCGTTGTGGTGGGCGAGCAGCCGCTCGATCTTGGGCTCCAGGATCGCGGGATCGGCGAGGTCGACCACCCGGATGGCGCGCCGGCCCACCTTGTCCTCGTAGGCCGGCCCGATGCCCCGTTTGGTGGTGCCGATCTTGAGCGTCGCGTTGGCGGTCTCGCGGAAATGGTCGAGCTCGCGGTGGAGCGGCAGGATGAGGGTCGCGTTGTCGGCGACGCGCAGGTTCTCCCGCGAGATCGCCACCCCCTGCTCGCGCAGCCGCTCGATCTCCTCCACGAGATGCCACGGATCGACCACGACGCCGTTGCCGATCACCGAGAGCTTGCCCGGGCGCACGATGCCCGAGGGCAGGAGCGAGAGCTTGTAGACCCGGCCGTCGATGACGAGGGTATGGCCCGCATTGTGGCCGCCCTGGAAGCGCACCACCACGTCGGCCTGGCTGGAGAGCCAGTCGACGATCTTGCCCTTGCCCTCGTCGCCCCACTGGGCGCCCACCACCACGACGTTCGCCATCGTCGTCTCCCAAACGAAAAGCCCCGGCGCAAGGCCGGGGCTCGGGGTCGAACCTTGCAGGCTCTCATCGTGGATCGGAGCCGCGAGGTCAAGGGCGTCGGCCGGTGCGGCGGGGCACCTGCCTGTTCCCGAGCCGTGCCATGATGGTGCCGTCCCGCCTCCGGATGCCGTCCATGCGCCGCGCCGCCCTCGCCCTCCTGCCCCTCATGGTCCCTGCCCTCCCCGCCGCCGCCCAGGTCGACGCCTACGAGGGCCGCTGGCGGTTCGTCGCCGCCGAGCGCGCGCCGTGGGCGGCGCCCGCCTCGGAGCCGCTCGCGGCGCCGCTCCTGCGCAGCGGGCTGGTGATCCGCGAGGGCCGGATGCTGGCCAAGGCGCCCCTCGCGTGCCCCGGGGCCGGCCTCGAGACGGTCTCCGTCGCCCCGGACGCGATCCTCGGCGGCGGGCCCGGTGCGGCCCGGGCGGCCGAGCGCCATGCCCTGGAGGGCGGCGAGGGACGGACGCTGCGCATCGCCTGCGGCGAGCGGCGCACCGACCTCCACCTGACGGCCGCGGGCGACCTCGTCGGGGCGATCGACGGGGTGGTCTACACCCTGCGCCGGCTCGACGGGGAGCGCGACGAGGGGGAGGACGCGGCCTTCGTCGAGACCCTCCAGGCGAGCTTCGACTGCGCGCGCGCCGGCGCGACCGTGGAGCGGGTGATCTGCGCCTGGCCCCGCGCGCTCGCCGCCGACGGCGCCATGGGCCGGGAGTTCCGCCGGCTGCGCGCCTCCTTGAGCCCCGAGAGCGCGGCCGAGCTCCTGCGCGCGCAGCGCCTCTTCAACCAGCACCTGATCAAGGTCTGCCGCGTCGACGGGCCGATGCCGACGGAGCGGACCGGGCTGCGCGACGCGGGCGCCTGCGTGGCCGAGATGACGGAGGGGCGGGTGGCGTTCCTGGGAGCGCTGAAGGTCGCGCGAGCCGGCCCCGTCCTCATCGAGCCGCGCATCGCCACCCAATCCCGGTTCAGCCGCGACGAGGGCGGGCCGCGCTGGATCGCCGACGACGCCGTGCCGGTGATGACGGGTCCGGGCAAGGGGGTCGCAGCCTTTGCGGCGGCGGTGCGTCGGGAGCTGCGGTCGGATCGGCCGCTCATCGGGCGCCGCGACGACCTGCTCGGCGCCGTCACCCGCACCTACACGGTCCATACCCTGACCGAGCGCTTCGTGAGCCTCTCAGTGACCGAGACCGTGGACGCGGGGACCCGGGTCGATCCCGTGACGGTCGCGATCAATCTCGACCTCGCCTCCGGGCGCGCGGTCGGCCCCGCCGAGGTGTTCGAGCGCGGCCCCGCCTGGCGCGAGGCGGTCATGGACGCGATCAGGCCGCAGCTCAACGAGCCCGAGACACTCGACGCCGCGATGCTCGACCGCGCCGTCTGGACCTTCGCGCCGGAGGGGGCCTCGCTGACCTGGCCGGCCTCCGGCGGCCCGCCGGAGGCCGCCGACGTCCCGGCCGCGATCCTGGCGCCCTTCGTCAAGGCCGCCTCGCCCTGGCGGGCGGGACGGTAGGACTCGTGCGGCCTTCCATCGTTCCGGGGCCCGGAACGACCGAGGGTGCTCAGGGCTTGGCGGGCGCCGCGACGGCCGGCGCCGTCGAGCCCGTGACGGCGGGCTCGCCCGACCAGGCCGACATCACCCGGGTGGTGATCTCGTTGGCGACCCAGCCCGCGCCGCTCGTGACCCAGCCGCCCGCCGTGTCGACGGCGCGCCACCAGAACGGGCCCTCCTCGACGTCGGCCGCGGCGTAGAGCGGAACGTCGCGCAGGGGCTTGCCGTCGCGGGACAGCTGCAGGGTGCCGAGCCGGTCGCCCTTGCGCACGGGGGCCGAGATGGGACCCTGATAGGCGATCGAGCGCGCGATCTTCTCCTCCGTGCCGCGCGGCTTGGTGACCGTCACGGGGCCCTTGGCCACGAGGGGCACCGTGCTCACGGCGCCGCCCGTGACGCGGGCCTCGCCCGCCGGCTCGCCGTCCTTGAGCACCATCGTCTGCTCGAAGGCGCGGAAGCCGTGCTCCATGAGGCGCTCGGACTCGGCGCGGCGCTCGTTGGGGCTCTTCATGCCCATCATGGCGAGGATGAGCCGGCGCCCGTCGCGCTCGGCGGAGGCCACGAGGCCGTAGCCCGATTCCTTCGTGTAGCCCGTCTTGAGGCCGTCCGTGCCCCCGCCCATGGCGAGCAGCGGGTTGCGGTTCTGCTGGACGATGTTGTTGAAGGTGAACTCGGTCTGGGAGAACACCTTGTAGCGCTCCGGGTACTCCCGGATGATGTGGGTGGCGAGGGTCGCCATGTCGCGCATGGTCACGAGCTGCGCCGGGTCGTGCAGGCCGTGCGCGTTCATGAACTGCGAGTTCTTGAGCCCGATCTCCTTGGCCCGCTCGTTCATCATGCGCGCGAAGCCCTCGACGGAGCCCGCGATCCCCTCCGCCACCACGATGGTGGCGTCGTTGCCGGACTGGATCGCGATGCCCTTGACGAGGTCGTCGAGGCTCACCCGCGAGTTCAGCGGCAGGAACATGGTCGAGCCGCCCGACTGGGCGCCGCCCTCGCGCCAGGCCCGCTGGGAGACCGGGAACGTGTCCTCGAGGCGGACCTTGCCCTTGGCGAGAAGGTCGAAGATCACCGCCTCCGTCATGAGCTTGGCGAGGCTCGCGGGCGGGATCTTCTGGTCCGCGCTCTTCTCGTAGAGCACCGTCCCGGTGTGGAAGTCGACCAGGATGGCATGGGGGGCGGCGGTCTCGAAGGCGGGCTGGGCGAACGCGGGTGCGGCGAGCGCGATCCCGGCGACCGACAGAACGGCGGCCGCCCGGCGCAGCGCGCCGGCGCAGGAGCTAAACGGCATGGGGACACCTCGTGCAGGGCTGGTCTTTTGGTACAAAACCCGCCCGGGACGGGTTTGGTTCAACCGGCACAGCTTGACGGTGCGGCAGCGCACCGGGCCGAGGCCCCCTGCCCTATTGGCTCGGCACGGGCCTCGGCTCGAGGGTGAGCTCGCGATCGGCGGGCCAGCGCAGACGGTAGCCGAAGCGGATCTCCCGGGCCTCGCCGGCCGCCATGTCGTAGGTCCAGGCCAGGACGCCGCGCCGGTCCCCCACCTGCCGCTCCGTCGGGGGCGTCGTCTCGCGCGAGGGCTCCACCACGAGGGCGGTGTTCTCCGAATAGGGCATCCGGTCGAGGATGGTGATCCGCATCGGGATCGGGTGGAGGTTGCGCACGCTCGTCTTGAACTCGCGCTGGTCCGTCCGGGTGCTGCTGGTCCAGCCGGGCTCGCTCTCGCGCCGGGCGAGCGCCACGCGGGTCACCTTGACCCGGTCGTCGGCCCCGAAGCCCAAGGTCACGGTCTCGCCCGGCGCCGCGAGCTTGAGGCGGGCGCGCCCGACATAAGTGCCGTCCCGGGTGACGCTCACCTCGCCGGGCAGGAGCGGCGCCTCCTCCTCGTGCCGGAAGGAGGCCTCGAGATAGGCGGTCTCGTCGAGCACCGGCACGGCGCGCACGAGCAGCGCGGGCGCATGGGCGCGCCGGGACAGGATCAGCGCCTTGGCGGCGCCGTCGCCCGCGACGCTGACGCGCCCGGGCACCAGGAAGGTGGCCTGGAACGCGCCGGCCTCCAGGGTCGCCTCCATGGGCCGGGCCGCGACCGCCTCGGCGTCGGGGGCGGCCGGCGGCGCGGGCGCGGCGGCGGTGGCGGGCCTCGACCGCTGCATGCCGACGGCGGGCTCGTGGAAGCCCGCCTGGAGCGGGGGCAGGTCCGGGGCCGCGGCGCCCCGCGCGGCGCGCACGGTCGAGACCGCGAGCTGCACCTCGCTCCAGTCCTCGCCGGTGCGCTGGCTCACCTGGGCGCGGCGCACCAGCTCGAGCGCCGGCTTGTCGCCGATCGCGAGGCGTGCGTCGTAGGCGGGCGTCCAGGCCGCCCCGGCCACCCGGTAGGTGACCCGCAGCGCGCCCTTCAGGCCGGCGGCGGCCTCCACCGCGATCGCGACGTCCCGGCGCGGGGCGCCGGGGCGCACGGGCCGGGCCTGCGTCCGCTCCAGAACCGCGATCTCCGCCTCCAGGTCGCGAACCCGCGCGCGGGCGACGCGCAGGTCCTCGTGGACGCCGGCGAGCCCCGCGCCGATCGCCTCCCAGGCGGCGGACCATTGCGCGGGATCGAGGGGGCGCGCCTCGGGGCCGAGCTTCTCGGGGCTCGCCGCCGCGTAGGTCTCGATCGACCGCTTCTTGACCTCGAGCGCCGCGGCGCGTCCGGCCGCCGCGTCGCGCTCGTCGCGCAGCCCCCGGAGCCGGCGATCCAGGACAGGGTCGAGGGCGGGCTGCGCGTCGCCGGGCACGGCGCGCACGTCGACGGCCCCGATGGTCAGGCCGGCGCTCCCCTCCCCCTCGACCCGCAGCGAGGACGGATCGAGGGAGGCCGGCAGGCCGCGCAGGGTCAGGGTCGAGGGACCCGCCGGCAGCTCGATCGCGGCGAGCCGCGTCACCTGCGCGGCGTCGGGGAACACGGTGACCCGCTCGATGCGGGTGGCGAGGTCGAGATCGGCCGCGAGGACGGGCCCCGCGAGCATGGAGACGCCTGCAAGCAGCGCGAGACGGACCGGCATGTGTTCCCCCGAAACGGTGACGCTTGCGGGGAGAGCACCGGGCGAATGCGGTTTTGTTGGGACCGGCCGGTCGCCTAGGCCTGGCTCGCCACCTTGCCGCCGATCGCGGCCTGCGCGGCGGCGAGCCGCGCGATCGGCACGCGATAGGGGGAGCAGGACACGTAGTCGAGATCGAGGGACTGGCAGAAGCGGATCGAGGCGGGGTCGCCGCCATGCTCGCCGCAGATGCCGAGCTTGATGTCGGCCCGGGTCGCCCGCCCCCGCTCGGCGGCGAGCCGCACGAGCTCGCCCACGCCCTCCTGGTCGAGGGTGACGAAGGGGTCCGCGTCGATGATGCCCTTCTGGACGTAGGGCCCGAGGAACGAGGCCGCGTCGTCGCGGGAGATGCCGAGCGTCGTCTGGGTGAGGTCGTTGGTGCCGAAGGAGAAGAACTCGGCGGAGCCCGCGATGTCGGCGGCCATGAGCGCCGCGCGGGGCAGCTCGATCATGGTGCCGACCTGGTACTCGAACGAGGCTCCCGTCTCCTCCTTCACGGCCGCCGCCATGGCGTCGATGCGCGCCTTGACGAGGTCGAGCTCGGGCCTCGTCATCACCAGGGGCACCATCACCTCGGGGGTCACGGGCGAGCCCGTGGCCCGCGCGGCCTCGGCCGCCGCCTCGAAGATGGCGCGGGCCTGCATCTCGGCGATCTCGGGGTAGAGGATCGCGAGCCGGCAGCCGCGGAAGCCCAGCATGGGGTTGAACTCGTGCAGCTCCTGGGCCCGGCGCTTGAGCTTGTCGGCGCTGGTGCCCATGGCGACGGCGACGTCCGCGATCTCCTCCTCAGTGTGGGGGAGGAACTCGTGCAGGGGCGGGTCGAGGAGGCGGATCGTGACGGGCAGCCCGCTCATGATCGTGAAGAGCTCGACGAAATCGGCCCGCTGGTAGGGCAGGAGCTTGGCGAGGGCGGCGCGCCGCCCGGCCTCGTCCTCGGCCAGGATCATCTCCCGCACCGCGACGATGCGGTCGCCCTCGAAGAACATGTGCTCGGTGCGGCACAGGCCGATGCCCTCGGCGCCGAAATTGCGCGCCGTGCGGGCGTCGAGCGGCGTCTCGGCATTGGCCCGGATCTTCATCCGCCGCGCGGCGTCGGCCCAGCCCATCAGGGTCGCGAACTCGCCCGACAGCTCGGGCTCCTGCATCTTCACCTGGCCGAGCAGGACCTGGCCCGTGGACCCGTCGACCGTGACGATCTCGCCGCGCCCCACGGTGCGGCCCGCGACCGTCATGGTCTGCTTGGCATAGTCGACGCGGATCGATCCCGCGCCCGAGACGCAGGGCTTGCCCATGCCGCGGGCGACCACCGCGGCGTGCGAGGTCATGCCGCCGCGGGTCGTGAGGATGCCCTCCGCGGCGTGCATGCCGTGGATGTCCTCGGGGCTCGTCTCGACGCGCACCAGGATGCACTTGCGCCCCGCCTTGCGGGCGGCTTCCGCGTCCTCGGAGGAGAACACCACCTCGCCCGCCGCGGCCCCCGGCGAGGCCGGCAGGCCCGTCGCCAGGATGGTGCGCTCGGCCTTGGGGTCGATGGTGGGGTGGAGGAGCTGGTCGAGGGAGGCGGGATCGACACGCCCCACCGCCTCGGCCTGGGTGATGAGGCCCTCGCTGGCAAGATCGACCGCGATGCGCAGCGCGGCCTTGGCGGTGCGCTTGCCGTTGCGGGTCTGGAGCATCCAGAGCTTGCCCGTCTCGACCGTGAACTCCATGTCCTGCATGTCGCGATAATGGCGCTCCAGCAGCCCGTAGATGCGCACCAGCTCGGCATAGGCCTCCGGCATCGCGACCTCCATGGAGGGCTTGTCGGAGCCCGCCGCCCGCCGGGCCAGCTCGGTAATGTCCTGGGGCGTGCGGATGCCCGCCACCACGTCCTCGCCTTGGGCGTTGATGAGGAACTCGCCGTAGAGCTCGCGCTCGCCCGTGGAGGGATTGCGGGTGAAGGCCACGCCCGTGGCCGAGGTCTCGCCCATGTTGCCGAACACCATGGCCTGGACGTTCACCGCCGTGCCCCAGCTGGCGGGAATCGCGTGCAGCTCGCGGTACTTGATGGCCCGCGCGTTCATCCAGGAGCCGAACACGGCCCCGATGGCCCCCCAGAGCTGCTCCTGCGGGTCCTGCGGAAAGGGCCGCCCGAGATGGTGCTGGACGATCGCCTTGTACTCGCCGATCAGGGTCTTCCAGTCGGAGGCCGAGAGGTCCGTGTCGAGGGTGAAGCCGCGCCGGTCCTTGTAGGTGTCCAGCACCTCCTCGAAATGGTGGTGGCCGACCTCGAGCACCACGTTCGAGTACATGGTGATGAAGCGGCGATAGCTGTCATAGGCGAAGCGCTCGTCGCCCGCCGCCCGCGCCAGGGCCTCCACGGTGGTGTCGTTGAGGCCGAGATTGAGCACGGTGTCCATCATGCCGGGCATCGACGCGCGCCCGCCCGAGCGGACCGAGACGAGGAGCGGGTTTCGCGCGTCGCCGAAGACGCGGTTCGTCAGGCGGCCGACATAGGCCAGGGCCTCGCGCACCTCGGCCTCGAGCTCCGGCGGATAGGAGCGGCCGTGGTCGTAATAGTAGGTGCAGAGCTCGGTGGTGATGGTGAAGCCGGGGGGCACGGGCAGGCCGAGATTGGACATCTCGGCGAGGTTCGCGCCCTTGCCGCCCAGCAGGTTGCGCATGCCGGCCTCGCCCTCGGCCTTGCCGTCGCCGAAGGTGTACACCCACTTCGTCATCGTCGTCCCCGCCTGATCCAGCCAAGAGCCGCCTGAAGGCGGACATGGCTTGAACCATGGCGCCCGGTTTTGCAACTGGGGCCGGACGGCCCGCGGCGCGTCAGCCCGGCGGCCGGTTCGGGCCGCCCGCGGGCATGTCCCAGCCTGTGCCGTCGGAGGGGCCGACGCCCGAGCGCGGAAGCTGCGGCTGGCGGTAGGGCGGCGGCATCGGGTCGACGGGATCGAAGCTGAAGGGCTCCTCGCTGAGCATGCCGGTGCGGTAATATTCGTCGATGCGCGCGCGGACCGGCCGGGGAACGGCCGCGCTCAGGCGCGGCAGGAGAGGACCTCCCGCGGCCTGCGGCGGCGGCATCGCCATGACGGGCGCTGCGACCGGCGGCCAATCGGGGGTCGACCGCCGCTCCATGATCACGCGCTCGGCGAGGCTCGGCTCCTGCCGCCAGCCGGACGGGCCGGGTCGGGGCCGGCCGGGATCGCCCATGGGTCCGTTGAGCGGCAGGGTTCCCGCCGGCTCGCTGCGCGCCTCCGCGGGAGCGGCCACGTGTCCGGGGGTGAGGAACGCCTGCGGCAGGACGGCAGGCGCGGCGGATCTCCCGGGCCGGGCCGGCCCACCGTCGGCGCGCGCCGCGCCGGGAGCCGCCATGCGCATCGCCTCGTTCGGCACCAGGCGGAGGGGCGCCTTGGGCGGCTCGGCCGCCTGGCCCTGGGGCTGGCGCCGCTCGCGCTGCTGCGGTGTCTGATCGTCCTCGCCGGGCTGGCGCCGCTCGCGCCGCCCGTCGCTGCGGGCGTCGAGGCCGGAGCTCCCGTCGCGAGCCTTGCGGAAGGACGCGACGTCGCGCTGGGTGTCCTCGAGCGTCTTCTCCAGGACGCGCTCAAGGGCAAGGCGGTTATCCACGTTTCCCGGAAGGGACGACACGCGACGCTCCGAATACAATCATCGACCGATCCGGAGCACTATAGCCGGGGCCCTATGAATCTTCGAGGCACGACACGGGAATTCGACCATCGCGGTAAATATCGGGGCTGATCACCTTCGATTTGCGCGCAATCTCAAGGATTGTTTTTTATACGAAATATATGCGTTTTATGACTTCCTGTCATTCCAAGAAGACCATCAATGGCGCGATCCATTGGAAACATATCGTTCGGAGAGGTCCATGACATACGTCACATCCGGTAGCGCCCATTGCGCTTCACGTACACTGTCGTCCCGACCGGCACACGATCATGCAGGTCCAGGACGTCCTCGTTGAGCATGCGAACGCAGCCGCTCGACACCTGCTCGCCGATGGACCAGGGCTCGTTGGTGCCGTGGATGCGGAAGAGCGTGTCGCGGCTGCCCTGGTAGAGATAGAGGGCTCGGGCGCCGAGCGGGTTGCCCAGGCCGCCGCCCATATGGCGCGGCAGCGAGCGGTTGAGGCTCACCATGGTGGTGGTGGGGCTCCAGGCCGGCCACGAGGCCTTGCGCCCGACCGTCGCGATGCCACGCCACGAGAAGCCCTGCCGGCCCACCCCGACGCCGTAGCGCAGGGCCTTGCCGCCGGGCTGGACGAGGTAGAGCATGCGCTGGTCGATATCGACCACGATCGATCCCGGCCGCTCGGGGCCGCCATAATCGACCACCTGGCGGTTGAGCTCGGGCTTGAGCCGGCTGCGGTCGACCTTCGGGATGGGGTGGGGCTGATCCGGGATCGCCTCGCCGGTGTACCAGCCCGACATGTCGTCCTCGACCGCGGCCGGGATGGCGGCCTGCCGTGTGGTGTTGCAGGCCGCGAGCGGGGCGCCCGCGAGGGCGACGAGAAGGGTGCGTCGAGAGATCATGGTCCTGGCGCGAATCGTTCGGTTGGCGACCAGCACTAGCAGGTGAGTCGGCAGGGGGGTGTCGCAGGTCCGCCACAGCTCCGGGCCATCGCCCCCTGCCGGGGCTTCACGTTCCCGCGAGCCCCGAGCCCGCGCCGCGACCGGAACCGCGCCCGCCGCCGTGACGTTGCCAAACGGCCCCACGGGAGACGATCCATGCCCATCCGCCTTCTTGCCGCGCTCGCGGCCGCCTCGGTCGTCGCGACGGTCGCGGTGGCGCAGCCCGCCACGCCGCAGCAGCTGCCGCCCGGGGGCGTGGCGCCCACGCAACCCACGATCCCCGCGCAGCCCGGCGCGCCCGAGTCCACGCCCCAGGCGGTGATGCCCGTGGCGCCCGGCAGCCCGCCCGCCTCGGCCGCGGCCGACCTGTCGGCCACCCGGCCCGAATCCATGCCGATCCTGGAGAAGCGGCCGGCCGCGACGCAGGTCGTGCCCGGCCCCGAGGCCACCGGCGGCGCCCCCGTCGCGCCGCGCTGAGCCCTCCCGTCAGGCCGCGAGGGCGCGGCCGGTCGGGGTGGAGGTCGGCATCGACGGCGCGGCGGGGATCTCGGGCGGCATGGTCGGCGGCACGCCGACCGGCTCGACCGGGGCCGGAGCCTGCTCGGGCACGGGCGACGGCACCCCGAGGGGAACGTCCCGCGTCGGCGCCTCGGGCGGCGTACCGGGCCGGGTCGGCATCGGGTTGGGATCGGCCGGCGTCGGATCCGTCACGGCGCGAGCCGGGCGCTGATCGGTCATCAGGGTCTCCTGGGACGGGGCTGTGCGGGATCAACAGGGGCGAGCCGCCCCGGTTCCCGCCCGTCCCGCGCTGGACAAAGCCGGCCGCGCCTCCCACATGAAGGGGTCACCCAACGGACGCGACATGGCCGCCATCTCCCTCGCCGTCGAAGGCGACAAGATCCAGATCTCGTTCCAGAAGGACGATCAGACCACCGCCGTCGTGATGGACGCGGGGTCGGCCCGCACGCTCGCGGCGGCCCTGACCCAGCTCGTCGAGGTCATGGCCGAGGCGGGCGACGGTCTGGAGGCGGAGGGCGACGACCTGCCGATCGAGGACGTGACCTCTCCCAGCATCGACATCGGCGTCGACGAGGAAGGCCAGGCCGTGCTCTCGCTCCAGGCGGGCGCCCGCGAGCCCCTGCTGCTGCGGCTCCAGGACGACGAGGCCAGGCACGTCGCCGAGAGCCTGCTCTCCATCCTGGAGAGCCCCCGCGACGTGCGCCAGAGCCGCGGCGGGCACTGAGCGGCCGGCGACCCCACGCGCCGATCGGGATGGACACGAAAAAACGGCCGGCTCCAGGAGCCGGCCGTCGTGGTTCAGGCGTCCGTCAGACCTGCTGGATGGCCGAGAGGCGCCAGGCTCCGCCGGGCTCGCGGCGGAAGGTCCAGACCTCGGTGGCCTCGGTGAGCCTGGCCGGGTCGCCCTCGATCACGCGGCCGCTGGCCACCTCGGTGACGCCCTCGCGCAGCTGGTAGCGCATCGCCACCGTGGCGTAGTCGGCGCCGTTCTCGCGCCACGCCTCGGCGAGGTCGCCCTGGAGCAGCTTCACGTCCGTGACGTGCGCCTTGACCCCGCGGCGGCTGTCCTCGTCGAGCTCGCCCTCGAAATAGGAGGCCATCTCCGGCGTCGTGATCAGGCGCAGAGCGCCGACATCCGCCCGGTTATAGGCCTCCTGGACCGCGCCGAGATTGCGCTCGAAAGCCTCGAAGTCTCCCGGCGTGACCTGGAGCGGCGCCTGCGCGGGGTGCCCCGCCATGCCGGCGCGGCCGCCCATCGCCCCGCCCAGGCCGC
>DASPJU010000332.1:0-2020 GCA_035628475.1 Salinarimonas sp.
GTGCGGATTGTTGCCATCTTCCCACGCCGCCGCGGTGGCGCTCGCCCGTCCTCATCGGCCGGTTGCCCCCCTCCCCCACGTCGTGTAAGGGGTGGCGCTTCGATCACCCCCCTCATGGCGGATGCCCCGGGGCCCGGCAGCAGGCCGGCCGAACCCGCCCGCCCGTGAGGATCACCTGGAGTCCCGGCGCCATGTCCTCGACCTTCGACACTGTCGCCAGCATCATCGCCGACACGGCCGACATCCCGCGCGACAGGATCACGCCGGAGAGCCACGCCATCGACGATCTGGGCATCGACTCGCTTGCCTTCCTCGACATCGCCTTCGCGATCGACAAGGCCTTCGGCATCAAGCTGCCCCTCGAGCAATGGACCCAGGAGGTCAACGAGGGCAAGGTGCCGGCCGAGGAGTACTTCGTGCTCAAGAACCTCGTCGCCCGCATCGACGCGCTCGTCGCCGCCAAGTCGGCGTGAGCTCCCAAGCGGTCCCCGCGCGCGGGGACCCGCCCGCCGCAGGCCCCTCCCATGCGCCTTGAATATTTCGAGATGATCGACCGCGTGACCCGCTTCGACCGCGAGGCGAAGCGGCTCGAGGCGCGCTCGACGGTGCCCATGGCGAGCCCCGTCTTCGAGGGCCATTTCCCCGACCACCCCCTGGTGCCCGGCGTGCTGCTCACCGAGACCATGGCGCAGGCCTCGGGCTACCTCGTGCTCGGCCTCGTGGATTTCGTCCACATGCCGTTCCTGGTGGGCGTCGACAAGGCGCGCTTCCGCAGCTTCGTGGGCCCCGGCACGGTGCTCGACATCGAGGCGCTCCTGGAGCACGAGGGCTCGGGCTACGCGGTCACGAAGGCGAAGATCCGCGCCGACGGCAAGGCGATCTGCGACGCGGAGCTGCGCTTCAAGACCCTCCCCTTCCCCGCCTCCCTCGACGGGCGCATGCGCGACCAGGCCCGCCGGATCGGCCTCCTGGAGGCCGCCTGATGGCCCGCGACGTCGTCATCACGGGGATCGGCCTCGTCTCGACCCAAGGCGAGGGCGCCGTCGCCGCCCTCGCGGCCCTGCGGGGCGCGATCGCGCCCCGCCTCGACGAGACCACCTTCGCGCCGATCCCGGTCCATCCCGCCCCGTCCCTCGAGCTCGACCGGCAGATCCCGAAGAAGTCCGACCAGCGCCAGATGGAGCCCTGGCAGCGCCTGGGGGTCTACGCGGCGGGCCTCGCCCTGGAGCACGCCGGCGCCAAGGCCGACGCGGAGCTGAAATCCCGCATGCACCTCATCGTCGCGGCGGGCGGCGGCGAGCGCGACTACGCCGTGGACGGCGCGATCCTCACGGGCTTGCGCGGAGCGGCGGATCCGGGCGTCTATCTCAACGAGCGCCTGATGGGCGACGTGCGCCCGACGCTGTTTCTGGCCCAGCTCTCCAACCTGCTCGCCGGCAACATCTCCATCGTCCACGGGGTCACGGGCGCCTCGCGCACCTTCATGGGCGAGGAGAGCGCCGGCATCGACGCGCTTCGCGTCGCCCATGCCCGCATCGCCTCCGGCCAGAACGACGTCGTGCTGGTGGGCGGCTCCTACAACGCCGAACGGCCCGACTCGCTGCTCATCTACGAAATGGGCGGCTTCCTCTGGAAGGGCCCGTTCCGTCGGGTCTTCGAGCGGCCCGAGGCGGGCGGAGGCTTGATCCTCGGCTCGGGCGGCGCCTTCCTGGTCCTGGAATCGCGCGAGCACGCGGCCGCCCGCGGCGCCGCGGCGCTCGCGCGCCTGGCCGGCGTGGCCTCGACCCGCACCCGCCGCGCCCCCGGCGCGGTGGGCTCCGCGCTCCGCGACCTGTGGGGGCAGGCGGGCCTCGAGAGCCCCGACCTCGTCCTGTCGGGCGCCTCGGGCGTCGCCGGGCCGACGGCGGAGGAGCGCGAGGCGCTCGCCGGGCTCGCGCGGGGCGTCGCGCCGCTGGCCACGGGCGACGCGATCGGGCACACCATCGAGATGCAGGCGGCCGCGGGCGTGGCGCTCGCCGCG
>DASPJU010000333.1:0-6528 GCA_035628475.1 Salinarimonas sp.
CGCGATCGGGAGCCCTGCGACGCGGGCCCGCTCGGCACGGCATCGCATCGGGCGGGAGCCGTGAGGGCAGGCTTGGAGCGGGTGAAGGGAATCGAACCCTCGTCATCAGCTTGGAAGGCTGTTGCTCTACCATTGAGCTACACCCGCCCGGGCGGACGCGAGGCGAAGTGGTGGGGGAAGTAGGACTCGAACCTACGAAGGCTAAGCCAGCGGATTTACAGTCCGCCCCCTTTGCCGCTCGGGACATTCCCCCAGGGACGCTTCGCGCGCCGGAGCCGCGACGTGCGGCGCGGGCGCCGTCCGTCGCGAGGCCGCTCTTATGGTGACAGGGCGTGCGGGTGTCAACCCCGATGCGCCGGCCGGGGCGCCCGGTCCCGCGAAACGCGCGGCCGCGGCGCAGGGCGGGCGCACGGGCCCGCTTGACCCGGAGCGCGCCCTGGCGCACCCCACCGGGAGGTGGAGCAAAGGAGCGAGCAACCATGGGCAAGCCGCCCTCCAAACGGCCCGGCGGACGCGGTCCCTGGCGCCCGGGCCAGGCATCCGGCGGGCGCCGCCCGCCGAGGCGCGGCCCGCCCGGGGAGCTGCCCGGCGGCGTCGCGGTGCTCTATGGCTGGCACCCCGTGGTCGAGGCGCTGCGCAACGGCTCGCGGCAGGTCCGCCGCTTCCTCGCCACCGAGAACTCGGCGCGCCGGCTCGAGGCGGAGCTGGGCGGCCTCGATCCCGCGCCGCAGATCGTGCGCCCCGACGAGATCAGCCGGCTGCTCGGTCCAGACGCGGTGCACCAAGGGCTCTTCATCGAGGCCGAGCCCCTCGAATCGCCGGAGCTCGACACCCTCTCCGACGAGGCCCTCGTCCTCGTCCTCGACCAGATCACCGATCCCCACAATGTCGGGGCGATCGTGCGCACGGCGGCGGCCTTCGGGGTCGAGGCCATCGTGACCACCGCCCGCCACAGCCCCGCGGCCACGGGCGTGCTCGCCAAATCCGCCTCGGGCGGCCTAGAGCACGTGCCCTTCCTCGTGGTGCGCAACCTCGCGGACGCGCTGGAGCAGCTGGGCGAGCGCGGCTTCCTGCGGGTCGGCCTCGACTCGGAGGGGGACGAGGAGCTCGGCGGGGTGGCGGTGCGGCGCCCCCTCGCCCTCGTGCTCGGCGCCGAGGGCAAGGGCCTTCGCCAGCGCAGCCGCGCCACGTGCGACGTGGTCGCCCGGCTCGACATGCCGGGCGCCATCAAGAGCCTCAACGTCTCGAACGCCGCCGCGGTGGTGCTCTACGCAGTCACCCGCCGGCTCGCGGGCGCCTGACGACCTCAGCGGGCGTGGCTGCGCCGCGGCCGGTCGCGCGGGACCGAGAGGTGCACCACGCGCGGCCCGTCCTCGAAGGAGCTGACCTGCGGCTCGCCGAGTTCCACGACCCTGGGGCCGCGGCTCCTCGCGGAGACCGGCGCGCCGGCGCCCGGCGCTGCGTTCAGCACGTAGACGGTAGGCTTTCCGGCCGGCGCCGCGCGGATGCCGAGCACGGTCGGGATCGTCGGCTCCACGGCCTCGCGCACGTTCTCGCTGCGGTCGATGATCGTGGTCCCGTGCGGCTCGCCCGTCCAGGCGAAGCCCGGGACATAGCCGTAGCCGTAGCCGTGGCGGTAGCCTCGATGGCGATCGGGGCGGACATGCCCGATGCGATCATGGCGATGGACGACCGGCTTGCCGTGGCGGTGCGGCAGCGCGCGGGCGCCGGGGGCGCCGCCGTGGTGGACGACGGGGCCGGGGCGATGCGGGGGCTGGGCGGAAGCCGGGCCGGCGCTCGCGGCGGCACAGCACCCGGCGGCGATCAGGCAGGCGAAGACGCGTCGCATGAGCGACTCCTCTCTTGCGGCCTCCTCCAAGGCGACCTTACGGAAGGCGCCCCGCCGAGTCACGCGGGGTTGGGCCGCCATCCCAAGAAAAAAGCCCCGCCGAGGCGGGGCTTTCGCGTGTCGTGTCGGGCCTTAGCGGCAGATGCTCACGCGCCGCACGATCCAGCCCTCGCCGTCCACCCACAGGCGCTTGCGCACCTTCGTGCAGGCGGCGTCGTCGGCGCCCGCTTCCTCGGTCTCGGAGGCGGGCACCACGTCGGCGGTCAGGGCCCGCACGGGGGTACGGATTTCCGCCTTCATGACCGGGTTGGACGCCTCGGCCGGAGGATAGGAGGTGATCGCCACGAGCCCGCCAAGTGCGAGCACGCCCAGCCACATGCCGGAGCTGCGATGTTTCTTTGCCACTGGATTGCCCTCGAAATCGGAAGCGACGGCCCCTGCGTGGGCACGTCCATCTGTTGTCATGACAATCGCCGAGGGGCGCGTTTGTTTCCGTGCGAAAGCGCACCTGGGCACGCGATGCGAACATCGTTCTCAACGTTTCGTTAACCCTGTCTCCGGGCCTGATCGAAACGGCGCGGCGCGCGACGTCTTGCCGTCGCGGCGCGCGGCTGGTACCCCGGGGCGAACCCGTCAGCCGGTTTAGCTCAGTTGGTAGAGCAACCGCCTTGTAAGCGGTAGGTCCTCGGTTCGATCCCGGGAACCGGCACCAACATTCTCAGAGACTTAGCTGCCGCCGCACGAATCGCGCGAGGCGCGTTCGATGCTCGGGTCCCATGAGGGAGCGGCATGGATCGAGGGACCGCGCGTGGCGCGCCGATCCCGCAGGGACCCCCCACCACCAGTGGGCGGGGACGATCCCATCGCCCCGCTCGCCGGGCATTGCGCATTCGGAAGAGGACTTGGAAGGGTGGTACAGCCGCCCCGGCTTGAACGGGGGACCCCCAGATCCACAATCTGGTGCTCTAACCAACTGAGCTACGGCTGCACGTGAAGCGGGATTTATCGCCCCGCGCCGGGGATTTCAAGGCTCGAATGAGAGAAGGCGGGCCTGGGGCCCGCCTCCGACGTGGGGATGGAGCAGGGTGGGCTATTGCGCCACCGCGCCCGCCTCCTTGAGGACCGGCGTCCAGCGGGCGACCTCGCTCTCGACGAGCTTCTGCAGGCCGGCGGGGCTGCGGTCGGCCTTGGAGGGGATCACGCCGCCGAGATCCAGGAGGCGCTTGCGGGTGGCCTCGTCGTCCAGCGCCTTGTCGAGGGCGTCGGCGAGCCTGGCCGCGACGGGGGCCGGCAGACCCTTGGGCGCGAAGACCGCGTTCCAGGCGCTCACCTCGTAGCCCGGCAGCCCCGCCTCCTTGGTGGTCGGCACGTCGGGCAGCGCGGGCGAGCGCTCGGGGGTCGCGATCGCGTAGGCCTTGATGGTGCCGGCCTGGATCTGGGGCGCCACGTTGACGATCTGGTCGGTCATGTAGTCGACCGTGCCGGTCATGAGATCGTTGAGCGCCGGACCCGTGCCGCGATAGGCCACGAGCGTCGGCTTGATGCCGAGCGTGGAGTTCAGGAGCACGCCCGTGGTGTGGGACACCGAGCCCACGCCCGCATGCGCCACGTTGAGCTTCGCGGCGTTCGCCTTGGCGAAGTCGATGAAGCCCTTCAGGTCGGCAGGCTGGAAATCCTTTTTGGCCACGATGACGATCGGCGTGCCGGCCGCGAGGCCGATCGGGGTGAAGTCCTTGGCGGGATCGTACTTGAGGTTCGGGTAGAGGGCGGGGGCCGCCCCGTGCGTGCCCATGTGGCCCATCATGATCGTGTAGCCGTCGGGCGCGGCTCCGGCGGCGCGGGTGATGCCCGTGGTGCCGCCGGCGCCGGCGACGTTCTCGACCACCACCTGCTGGCCGAGCGTGCGCGACATGTGGTCGCCGACGATGCGCGCGATGACGTCGGTGGGCCCGCCCGCCGCGAAGGGCACGACCATCGTGATGGCGCGGGCGGGATAGGCGCCTTGAGCCTGGGCGGCGCCGGACGCCAGCCCGAGCGCCGCCGCGAGCCCGACGAGAAGCTTCTTCATGGGAATTCCTCCGCTGTTTTGTTGTCGTGCCGCACAATTGGGGTGCGCCGCCCGCATGACAAGGCGGCGCGCCCGGCCCTCACTCGGTGAACACCTCGTCGCGCCCCTTGCGGATACCGGGCAGGAGGGCGACCGCGAGCAGCGCCGCCGCGATGCCGAGCAGGATGCCGCTCAGGGGGATGCTCACGGGCTGCCCGAACCAGGTGGCCTCGACGGAGCGGGTCAGGAAGGTGGAGGCGTCGCCGCGCGCGATGATGAGCGCGCGCCGCAGGTTCTCCTCCATGAGCCGCCCGAGCACGAAGCCGAGCAGCAGGGGTGCCGGCTCGAAGCCGAGCTTCAGGAGGCAGTAGCCGACGAGCCCGAACAACGCGATGAACATGACGGCGATCGGCTGCGGGTTGATCGAGTGGATGCCGATGCAGCAGAACATCAGGATCGCCGGGAAGAGCAGCCGATAGGGCACCTGAAGGAGCTTCACCCACAGCCCGACGAGCGGCAGGTTGATGATCAGCAGCATCAGGTTGCCGATCCACATCGACGCGATCATGCCCCAGAACAGGTCCGGGCGCTTCGTCATCACCTGCGGGCCGGGGATGATGCTGTGGATCGTCATGGCGCCCACCATGAGGGCCATGACGGCGTTGGGCGGGATGCCCAAGGTCAGGAGCGGGATGAACGAGGTCTGGGCGCCCGCGTTGTTGGCGGCCTCGGGGCCCGCGACCCCCTCGATCGCCCCGCGGCCGAAGCGGCGCGGATCCCGCGCGAGCTTCTTCTCGACGGTGTAGGAGGCGAAGGGCCCGAGCACGGCGCCGTTGCCCGGCAGGATGCCGAGCGCCCCTCCGATGAGGGTGCCGCGCATGACCGGCATGGCGGACTGGCGCAGGTCGTCCCGGTTCGGCAGCAGCCGGCCGATGCGGGTGCGCACCACGTCGCGTGTCTCGGGATTGTCGAGGTTGCGCAGGATCTCGGCGATGCCGAACACGCCCATGGCGAGGATCGCGAACTCGATGCCCTCGGAAAGGAAGTCGAGACCGAGCGTCATGCGGCTCTCGCCCGTCTCGAGATCGGTTCCCACCGTCGAGAGGAGCACGCCCGCGACGATCATCGCGATCGCCTTCAGGATCGAGCCGCGCGCCAGCACCACGGCGAAGATGAGGCCCATCACCATCAACGAGAAATATTCGTGCGGGCCGAAGACGAGGGCGAGCTTGGTGAGCGGCGCGCCCAGCGCCGCGATGGCGACCGTCGCGACCGTGCCGGCGAAGAACGACGCTATGGCCGCGATGCCCAGGGCCACGCCGGCGCGGCCCTGCCTCGCCATCTGGTGCCCGTCGAGCACCGTGACGACGGAGGTCGCCTCGCCCGGCAGGTTGACGAGGATCGCGGTGGTGGAGCCGCCATACTGGGCGCCGTAATAGATCCCCGCCAGCATGATGAGCGCGCCGGTCGGCTCGAACTTGAAGGTGATCGGCAGGAGGATCGCGATCGTGGCGATCGGGCCGACGCCGGGCAGCACGCCGATGAGGGTGCCGACGAGGCAGCCGACGAAGCAGAGCAGGATGTTGATCGGCACCGGCACGGTGACGCCGAGGATCTCGACCGGCACGAGGCGGAGCACGGTGCCGAAGCCGAGATAGAGGTTCGCGAGGAGTTCGGTCATGGTGCGGCTTCAGATGTGGACCACGCCCGGGATCACGAGGATCGGCATCGGCTGGTTGAGGAGGTAGCGGAACAGGCCGATGCAGGCCGCCGTCATGATGACGGCGAAGATGACGAGCTCCTTGAGGCGTGCGTCGGCGGCCGCGAAGCCGCCGATGACGAGGCAGAGCGGCCCGGCGATGGCGAGACCGTAGGGCGCTCCGGGGATCGGACCGATGCCTGGTAGATCGGGCGCTCGGATCGTGACCGCGAAGGCGAGGATGGCGGCCGCCACGAAAAAGGGCCCGCGCAGGGCGAACCGCTCGACGGGGTCGCCATGGCGCACCAGGCCGATCGCGACCAGGAGGAGGCCGCAGCCGCCGGCGAGATAGGCGAGGCCCTTGGGCATCATGGCCGGTCCCATGGACCGCAAGGTGCCCATGGACAGGTTACCGAGAGTCCAGATCGCGAGACCGGCCAAGGCCAGCATGACGAGCCCGGCGGCCACCGTCTGGGGTCCTCGGACAAGGCTGCGCGCCCGCGGCGGCGGCGCCGCGTCGTCCTGAAGGGTCATGAGCGCTTCTCCCGTGCCGCCTCTCGCGGGCGGTCGTTTATCCGTATCGCCGCCACTTCTGCATGCCGGGCGCGCGCGATCAAGCCGCGTGGGCGCGAGGACGGATCGGGATCGTGCCCAGGCGACCCCTCGGCGCGGGCAGCCCTTGGCCCGCTCGACCCGCGCGACGGTCGCGGCATCGGCACGCTCGGTCCGGTCGAGGGGGACGTCGCGCGGATCGTCGAAGCGGCAGCCGGCATTGCCGAAAGGCGGCGACGGCGTGCCGACCGCGAAAGCACAGGCACCCTATCCCTCGCCGCGATCGGCCTGGGCCTCGAGCTCGTCGAGCACCGCCTCGGGCGCGACGTTGCGGGTGATCTCGGGGATTTCCGCGTCCACGTCCGTGCGCACCTGGAGCCG
>DASPJU010000334.1:0-2436 GCA_035628475.1 Salinarimonas sp.
GTCGAGGCCTGGATTGAGGCCAACCTCCCCGAGGGCGCCGCGCTCGCCTACGACCCCTGGCTCCACACCGCCGAGGGCGCGCGCAAGCTCGAGGAGGCGGCGGCGCGAGCGGGCGGGCGGGCCGTGGCCCTCGACGCCAACCCGCTCGATTCGGTCTGGTCCGACCGGCCCACGGCACCGCGCGCGCCGGTGCGCCCTCACCCGGACCGGCTCGCGGGCGAGGGCAACGGCGCCAAGGTGGATCGCGTGCGCGCGGCGTTGGGGAAGCTCCGGGCCGACGCCCTCGTGGTCTCGGATCCGCACAACCTCGCCTGGCTGTTCAACCTGCGCGGCGGCGACGTGTCGCACACGCCGCTGCCGCTCGGCTACGCGATCGTTCCGCGCGAGGGACGCCCGACCCTGTTCCTCGATCCGGCCAAGATGACCAACGAGGCCGGCGACGCGGTGGGCGCCGTGGCGGATGTCGCCGCCCCCGAGGCGCTGGCCCCCGCCCTGGACGGCTTGGGCCGCCGGGGTGCCCGGGTGCGATTGGACGCCGCCACCGCCGCGGCCGCGCTCGCGCGCCGCGTCGACGCGGCGGGGGGCAAGGCGGAAGCGGGACCCGATCCCGTCTCCCTCATGAAGGCGGCCAAGAACGACGCGGAGATCGCGGGCTCGCGCGCGGCCCACCTGCGGGATGGCGCCGCGATGGCGCGCTTCCTCGCCTGGCTCGACACGCGGGCCGCCGCGGGCGGGCTCACCGAGATCGAGGCCGTCGAGCGGCTCGAGGCGTTCCGGGCCGAGACGGGGTGCCTTCGCGACGTGTCCTTCCCGACGATCTCGGGGAGCGGCCCCAACGGCGCCATCGTCCACTACCGGGTGACGCGGGCCACGGACCGGACTGTGCGGCCCGGCGAGCTCTTCCTCATCGATTCCGGCGCCCAATACGAGGATGGTACCACCGACATCACGCGCACGATCGCGGTTGGCGATCCGACGCCTGAGATGCGCGACCGCTACACCCGGGTGTTGCGCGGTCACGTCGCGATCGCCACCGCCCTGTTCCCGAAGGGGACGACGGGCGCCCAGATCGACGCCTTCGCGCGCCGGCCGCTCTGGGAGGCGGGGCTCGACTTCGATCACGGCACCGGCCACGGCGTGGGCAGCTTCCTGTCCGTCCACGAGGGGCCGCAGCGCATCGCCAAGACCGGCACCACGCCGCTCGAGCCCGGCATGATGCTCTCCAACGAGCCGGGCTACTACAAGACCGGCGCCTACGGCATCCGGCTGGAGAACCTCATCCTCGTGGAGCGGCGCGAGGTGCGGGGCGGCGATCGGGAGATGATGGGCTTCGAGACCCTGACGCTGGCGCCCTTCGACCTCCGGCTCGTGGAGCCGACCTTGATGACGCGCGAGGAGGTCGCCTGGCTTGACGCCTACCACGCCCGAGTGCGCGAGGCGCTGGCGCCGCTCGTCGAGGGCGAGACGCGGGGCTGGCTGGAGCGCGCGACACGGGCCATCGGGTGAGCGCCCGGGGCGCATCGCGCGCGACCGAAACAAAAAGGCCGCCCCGGCGAAGGGACGGCCATTCTCAGGTTCAGAGGGATCGCGGCTTAGCGCGAGTAGAACTCGATCACGAGGTTCGGCTCCATCTGCACCGCGTAGGGCACCTCGGAGAGGGTCGGGACGCGGGTGTAGCGGGCCGCCATCTTGGAGTGGTCGACCTCGATGTAGTCGGGGACGTCGCGCTCGGCGAGCTGAGAGGCGACGAGCACCACCTCGAGCTGCTTGGAGGCGTCCTTCACCTCGACCACGTCGCCCGGCTTCACGAGGTAGCTCGGGATGTTGACGCGCCGGCCATTCACCCGGACGTGGCCGTGGTTCACGAACTGGCGGGCCGCGAAGGGAGTGGCGACGAACTTGCAGCGGAACACGACCGCGTCGAGGCGGCGCTCCAGCAGGCCGATCAGGTTCTCGCCCGAGTCGCCGCGCATGCGGATCGCCTCGGCGTAGTAGCGGCGGAACTGCTTCTCGGTGATGTTCGCGTAGTAGCCCTTGAGCTTCTGCTTGGCGCGCAGCTGCGTGCCGAAGTCGGAGAGCTTGCCCTTGCGGCGCTGGCCGTGCTGGCCGGGGCCGTACTCGCGCTTGTTCACGGGGCTCTTGGGACGGCCCCAGATGTTCTGACCCAGGCGGCGGTCAATCTTGTACTTCGCCTCGATGCGCTTCGACATTCGCGTGTCCTCAAGTTGGTTCGACTGTTGTCGAGGAACGCGCCCTCCTCTTCCCCAGCGGGACGACAGGCCCGGGATCCGGGCCGCGGGAGCGTAAAAACGCACGCGGGCCCTTTGAGGGACCCGCGCGCTGCGGGGGAAATAGACGGAGGGGGAGGGGATGTCAACCGCGAGGGCGGCGTCAGCCGGCCACGGTCGCGGTCTCCCCGATGAGCTCCTGGATATC
>DASPJU010000335.1:0-3711 GCA_035628475.1 Salinarimonas sp.
CGTGATCGCGACGATGCGGGTGCGGTCGGAGAGCAGCCGCTCGAACTCGTCGAGGAGGAAGTTGCCCTCGTCGTCCACGGGCGCCCAGCGGATCACGGCGCCTTTCCGCTCGCGCAGGAAATGCCAGGGGACGATGTTGGAATGGTGCTCCATGATCGAGAGCACGATCTCGTCGCCCTCGTGGAAGTCCATGCGCCCGAGGCAGTCGGCCACGAGGTTGTAGGCTTCCGTCGCCGACCGGGTGAAGACGATCTCCTCCGTGGAGCCCGCGTTGAGGAACTCGCGCGTCGTCTCGCGCGCCGCCTCGAAGGCTTCCGTCGCGGCGTTCGCCATGAAATGGAGGCCGCGATGGACGTTGGCGTAGCCCCCCTCCATCGTCGCCACCATGGCGTCGATCACGGCACGCGGCTTTTGCGCGGAGGCCGCGTTGTCGAGATAGACGAGGGGCTTGCCGTAGACGGTCTTCGACAGGATCGGGAACTGCGCCCGGATCGCCTCGATGTCGTAGGGGGTGGTCATCGCTCAACCTCTCTCCCCTCTCCCGATGGGGGGGGGGTCGGGGGTGAGGGTGGCGAACTCGAACCAGCTCGCGCCACCCTCCCCGCTTGTCCTGGCCGGGCTCGACCCGGCCATCCAGTCGACGCGTCCGCCTGGATTCCCGGGCCCAGCCCGGGGATGACAGGTGGTGGGGCGGCGCGGTGGAGCGCTCTGGTCCGAGCGCGGCACCCTCACCCCCGGCCCCTCTCCCATCCGGGAGAGGGGAGATCGTGTCACCCCCGCGCCCGGAGCCAGCCGTCGATGACGCCGGTGAGCGCCGCCGCCACGGTCTCGTCGGCCACGCCCTCTCCGATCGGCTCGGCGAGGAAGGACTCCAGCAGCAGCGCCTCGGCCTCCTTCAGCGGCAGGCCGCGGGAGCGCAGGTAGAACAGGAGGTCCTCGTCGAGCTGGCCGCAGGTGGCGCCGTGGGCGCACTGGACGTCGTCGGCGAAGATCTCGAGCTCCGGCTTGTTGTTCATCGTGGCCTCGTCGCCCAGCAGCACGCAGGCCGACATCATGCGGCCGTCCGTCTTCTGGGCGATCTGGTGGACGACGATCTTGCCCTGGAACACGCCCGTGGCCTCGCCGTCCACGACGGCCTTGAACAACTCGCGCGAGGTGCAGCCCGGCGCCGCGTGGTCGACCACGAGGGTCGTGTCGGCGTGCTGCGTGCCTCCGATCATGGTCGAGCCGCGGATCCCCGCGTTCGAGCCCTCGCCCGCGAAGGCCACGTAGGCCTGCTGGCGCGAGACCTGGGGGCCCGCCAGCAGCGCGTAGCTGTCGAAGGCCACGTTGGCGCCGAGCCGCGCCGTGAGCGTCGAGAGCGCGATGGCCCCCGCACCTTCCGCGTTGAGGCGCACATGGACGACCCGGGCGTGGTCGGCCGCCACGATCTCGACCACGCCGTTAGGCTGGTAGCCGACGCCGTTGGGGCCGGCATGGGTCTCGACGAGGGTCACGCTCGCGCCGACCTCCACCTGAAGGAGGACGCGCGTCGCGGTGGCGAAGGGCGTGGCGCCCGCGTTGACGAAGCGCAGGTGGATCGGCCGCTCGATCGTGGCGCCCGCCGCCACGCGGATCACCGCGCCGTCGCTCATGAAGGCGGCGTTGAGCGCATAAGCCGCGTTGTCGTGCGCCTTCGCCACGGCGCCCATGGCGGCAAGCGAGGGATGCCCCGCGCTCAGCGCGTCGCGGAGCGCCACGATCTCGAGCCCCTCGGGCAGGCTCTCGGCCATGCGCACGACGTGACCGTTCACGAGGACGATCTCGATGGCGTCGAGATCGGCCAAGGGCCCATCGGTCGCGAGGGCCGCCTCGATATCGGCCGCGGAGGGCTTGCCCGCGAAGGGCGCGGCCTCGCGCAGGAACGCGCGCAGGTCGGTGTATTTCCACTCCTCCACGCGGCGGTGCGGCAGGCCGCGCTCGGAGAAGCGGCGGAACGCGTCCTCGCGCGTCGCCGCGTCGCCGGGCAGGAGGGGCTTGGCGAGCGCGAAGAGGTCGGCGAGGGCCGACTCGGCGGCGGTCTTCAGGGAGGTGATGCCGGCCATGCCCCTACTCCGCCGCCGTCTGCTGGCGATAATCGGCATAGCCGTTCGCCTCGAGCTCCAGGGCGAGCTCCTTGCCCCCGGAGCGCACGATGCGGCCGTTGGCCATCACGTGCACGGCGTCGGGCACGATGTGGTTCAGCAGACGCTGGTAGTGGGTGATGACGAGGAAGCCGCGGCCCGCCTCGCGGAGCTGGTTCACGCCGTCCGAGACGATGCGCAGCGCGTCGATGTCGAGGCCCGAATCCGTCTCGTCGAGGATGCAGAACTTCGGCTCGAGGAGCGCCATCTGGAGGATCTCCATGCGCTTCTTCTCGCCGCCCGAGAAGCCGACATTCAGCGCCCGCTTGAGCATGTCCTTGTCGATCTGGAGCCTTTGCGCCGCGCCGTTGACCCGCTTGATGAAGTCCGGCGTCGTGAGCTCGCCCTCGCCGCGCGCCTTGCGCTGGGCGTTCAGCGCCGCCTTCAGGAAGGTCATGGTGGCGACGCCGGGGATCTCCAGGGGGTACTGGAAGGCCAGGAAGACGCCCGCGGCCGCGCGCTGGTCGGGCTCCATCTCGAGGACGTTCTCGCCGTCCATCAGGATCTCGCCGTCCAGGACCTCGTAGTCCGCGCGGCCCGCGATGACGTAGGACAGGGTCGACTTGCCCGAGCCGTTCGGCCCCATGAAGGCGGCGACCTCGCCCTTGTTCACGGTGAGGTTCAGACCGTTGAGGATGCGCTTGTCCTCGATCTGGACGACGAGGTTGTTGATCTGGAGCATGGGTTCTTCTCCACCCTCATCCTGAAGTGCGAGGCAAGGCCGAGCCTCGAAGGATGGTCGGTTAGCGGTTCCGGTGACGTCTGGAGCGCCCTTCGAGGCCCGGCCTCGCGGCCGGGCACCTCAGGACTGGGGAGGCGGGCCTAGCCCACGCTCCCCTCGAGCGAGATCGCGATGAGCTTCTGCGCCTCGACCGCGAACTCCATCGGCAGCTTCTGGAGCACGTCCTTGACGAAGCCGTTGACGATGAGCGCCGTCGCCTCCTCGGCCGAGAGCCCGCGCTGCTGGCAGTAGAACAGCTGGTCCTCGGAGATCTTGGAGGTGGTCGCCTCGTGCTCGAACACGGCCGACGCGTTCTTCGACTCGATATAGGGCACCGTGTGGGCCCCGCAGCGGTCGCCGATGAGGAGCGAGTCGCAGTTGGTGAAGTTGCGCGCGCCCGTCGCCTTGCGGTGGGCGGAGACGAGACCGCGATAGGTGTTCTGCGACCGCCCGGCCGAGATGCCCTTCGAGATGATCCGGCTCGACGTGTTCCGGCCCAGATGGATCATCTTGGTGCCGGAATCCACCTGCTGCATCCCGTTCGAGATCGCGATGGAGTAGAACTCGCCCCGCGAGCCCTCGCCACGCAGGATGCAGGACGGGTATTTCCAGGTGATGGCCGAGCCCGTCTCGACCTGGGTCCAGGTGATGACGGAATTCTTGCCCCGGCAGTCGCCGCGCTTCGTCACGAAGTTGTAGATGCCGCCACGCCCTTCCGCGTCGCCCGGGTACCAGTTCTGGACGGTGGAGTACTTGATCTCCGCGTCGTCGTGGGCGACGAGCTCGACCACTGCGGCGTGGAGCTGGTTCTCGTCGCGCTGCGGGGCG
>DASPJU010000336.1:0-3930 GCA_035628475.1 Salinarimonas sp.
TCGAGCGTGCGCAGGCGGCGGTTGCCGAGGTGGTCGATGTCGTCCACGACCGCGACCGGCCGGCCCGTCTTGGGGTCCTGCCGCCCGCTCCGAAGGTCGAGCACGTACTGGATCACGCGCAGGAAGTCCTGGCTCGTGATGAACATCAGGTCCTCGGGCGTGTCGAAGTCGAACTTCCGGTTGATGCGGAAGCGCCCCACGCGCCCGAGCCGGTAGCGGTTCTCGTCGTAGAACTTCTCGAAGAAGAGCTGCTTGGCCTTCTCCACCTGCGGCGGGTTGCCGGGGCGCAGCTTGTTGTACACCTTCAGCAGCGCGCGCTCGTACGTCGTGTCCGCCTCGAACTGCTCGAGCTTCTCCTCCGCCACCGTGTTCAGGATGAGCACGTCGCTGGGGTTCTCGATGACCTTGATCTTCTTGAGGCTGCTCTTCTGCACGGCCGCCGCGGCGTCGCCCAGCTGGCGGCCCACGTGCACCAGCTCCTCGCCCGTCTCGGTGTCGATGATGCTCTCGGCGGCCCAGTGGTCGGGCTTGGCGTTCTCGGCCTTGACCTCGCTGATCTCGTAGAAGAGGCCGAGGATCGCGTTCGTCTCGGCCACGCTCTCGTCGAGGCAGCGGAGGAACGTCGTCGCCGTCAGCTTCGTGCTCTGGTCGATGCGCATCGCCAGCACGTCCTTCTTCGTGACCTCGAGCTCGATCCAGCTGCCGCGCTCGGGGATGATGCGGGCGCTGTGCAGGGGCCGGTCTCCCTCGCTCGAGAGGATCGAGAAGTCGACGCCCGGCGAGCGGTGGAGCTGGCTGACGATGACGCGCTCGGCGCCGTTCACGATGAACTCGCCGCCGCCCATCATGATGGGGAACTCGCCCAGGTAGATCTGCTCCTCCGGGAGCTCGCCCTTGCCCTCGCGGGTCATCCGCATCGTGACGCGGAAGGGCATCCCGTAGGTGAGGCGCAGCTCGCGGCACTCGTCCGGCGTGTAGCGCGGCTCCTCCAGCGCGTAGCTGACGTACTGCAGCTTCATCGTCCCGTCGTAGCTCTCGATCGGGAAGACCTCGCGCATCAGGGCCTCGAGGCCCATGCCGATGTTGTTCTCGCCCCCCGCCTTGTCGAGCTGCAGGAAGCGGTCGTACGCGTCCCGCTGGACCTTGGTGAGGTCCCCGATCGGGAGCGCGTCGCCGCGCTTCGAGAACGTGCGAACCATGCGACCGCCACTCGCCGACGATGAGATCACCGCCATCGCGTTCCTCTCGATGGATGCACAGCGACGGCACTCCGAGCCCTGAGCGACTCGTGCGCCGTCAACCGTTCAGCCTTGCCTATGTCCGTTGTTCAACGGCCCGTCCCAACCGCCAAACCAACCCGAAGCCCGCGCCGGGCAGACCCTGCCACTATAGATGCCGGGTTGCCCCCAAGCAACCGGCGCGCCGGAACAAAATCTTGAAGAAATCTTGCTCGGTTCCGACGTCGCAAGCCTCGGCCACGTTCGGATTTAGTTCGCATTGAAAGAATCTGCCGCCCCGCACCCGTATCCAGGGGATGATGCCGTTCGTCTGTCCTCTCGGCACAAGAGCACCTACATCGGCGGCCGGTTCCGCAACGGCGCCGGACCGCGCCCCGTACCGGCCCATGCCGATGCCTGGGATCGTCCGCGCCTCCCACCGCGGCCGCGGCGTGAATGAAAAGAGCGGCGTGTAAGCGCCGCTCTTTCGTGGATGCTCGATTGTCGAACGTCTCGTTAGACGAGCTCGATCGTCGCGCCCTGCTCCTCGAGGGACTTCTTGAGCTTCTCGGCGTCCTCCTTCGAGAGGCCGGTCTTGACGGGCTTGCCGGGGACGTCGGCCAGGGCCTTCGCCTCCGCCAGGCCGAGGCCGGTCGCCTCGCGGATGACCTTGATGACCTGGATCTTCTTGTCGCCCGCCGCCTTGAGGACGACGTCGAACGAGGTCTTCTCCTCGGCCTTCGCCGCGCCACCGGCCGCCGCGGGGGCCGCCATCATCACCGCGCCGCCCGAAGCGGCCTCGATGCCGTACTTGTCCTTCATGTACTTGCCGAGCTCGACGGCGTCCTTGAGGGACAGGCCCGCGAGCGCGTCACCGAGCTGATCGATCGTCATCGTCGCCATTGCAAACCACCTTCCAAGGCCGGGCACAGTCCCGGCAACCCGCCTCCCCCAGAGGCGCCCGGCACACCCGGGCATTTCATCCGCCGCGAGGCGGACCAGTGAGGGATGACCTGTCGAACTTCGGGATTCAGCACAGAGACTCGGAGAAGATGAGATCGATGAGAAGAGGATGGTGGCCTCAAGAAGCGGACGCCCGGGGCTCTCGCGTCCTCTTCAAACCAGTATTCTCTTCTCTTCTTGCTCCTCTTCTCCGTGTCTCTGCGCTGAATCGGATACCCGTTGCTTACACCGCCGCGATCGCCTCGCCCTTCTCGAGCTTGGACTCGATCGACTTGATGATGCCCGCGATGGTCGAGCCGGGGCCCTGCACCTGCGCGAGCACCTTGCGGCCCGGGCTGACCACGAGGGTCACGACCTGGGCCACCGCCTCCTCGCGCGTCGGGAACCTGGAGAGTTCCGTGACGCCGGCCTTGCCGGAGAAGAGCGTGCCGTCCAGCACCGCGCCCTTGAGCTCGAGCGTCGGGTACTTGGCCATGCTCTCGACGAGCGCCCGCGCCACCTCGACCACGCTCTGGCTGCCGTACGCCAGCGCGCTGGCGCCGGTGAGCAGGTCGTTGAGCGCCGCGAGGCTTGTCCCCTCGAACGTCTTGCGCGCGAGGCTGTTGCGGATGACCGTGATGCGGATGTTCTGCTTGGCGAGGCCGTGGCGGAGCCTGGTCGTGTCCACCGCCTTGACGCCGCGGATGCTGATGAGCACCGCGTCGTGCAGCCCCTCGCCCTCTTTGTTCACGCGGGCCTTGTAGTCCCGCATGATGATGCCCTTGACTGCCTTCGACATGGCTTGGTCCTCTCGGGCGGCGGCCGCCCCGCGGTCGGTCGTTTACTCGGCCTTCTCATCCTGGACGTAGAGCACGGGCACGCCCGGCGTCATCGCGCCGCTGATCGTGATGCTCTTGATGAAGTTGCCCTTGACGGTCGAGGGACGCGTCCTCTCGATGGCGCCGATGAAGAACTCGAGGTTGGAGACGAGCGACGCGTCGGGGAAGCTCATCTTGCCGATGATGGCGTGCACGTTGCCGCCGGCGTCGGCGCGGTACTCGACCTTGCCGGCGCTGTACTCCTTGACCGCCTCGGGGACGTTGGTCGTCACCGTGCCGGCCTTGGGGCTGGGCATCAGGCCCTTGGGGCCGAGCACCTTGCCCAGCCTGGAGACGACGCGCATCATGTCCGGGCTCGCGATCGCGACGTCGAAGTCCATGAAGCCCTTCTCGACCTCGGCGACCAGCTCCTCGCCGCCGGCCTTGATCGCGCCCGCGGCGAGCGCCTTGGGCGCCACGTCGCTCTGGCAGAACGCGATCACGCGCTTGGTCTTGCCGATGCCCTTGGGCAGGCTGATGGCGCCGCGGAGGTTCTGGTCCGCCTGCGCGGGGTCGATGCCCAGGTGCATCACGACGTTGACCGTCTGGTCGAACTTCGGCGCCTTGAACTTCTTGAGCGTCTCGACCGCCTGCGCGGGCGGCACGGCGGCCTTGGCCTTCAGGCCGTCGTTCGCCTTCGCCCGCTTGGTCATCCTCTTGGGCATGCTTGCCTTCCTTCTTCTGCCTTGCGTTCGCTGCTTCTCGGGTCGTGGTCGGAGCGCGTGGTCAGGCGGAGATCGTGACGCCCATCGAGCGGGCCGTGCCCTCGATGATCCGCATCGCCGCCTCGACGCTGTGCGCGTTCAGGTCGGTCATCTTCGCCGCGGCGATCTTCTCGACCTGCGCCCGCGTGAGCTTGCCGACCTTGTTCTTGTTGGGGACGCCCGAGCCCT
>DASPJU010000337.1:0-2392 GCA_035628475.1 Salinarimonas sp.
GGCGCGCATTCCCACGGAGAGCGCCAAGACGCGCGACATCACGGGCGGCCTGCCGCGGGTGGCCGAGCTGTTCGAGGCGCGCCGGCCGAAGGACCACGCCATCATCGCCGAGTTCGACGGCACGGTGCGCTTCGGCCGCGACTACAAGAACAAGCGCCGTCTCACGCTGGAGCCGAGCAACAAGAATGACGAGCCGAAGGAATATCTGATCCCGAAGGGCAAGCACATTCACCTTCAGGACGGCGACGTCATCGAGAAGGGCGACTACATCGTCGACGGCAATCCGGCGCCGCACGACATCCTGGCGATCAAAGGCGTGGAGGAGCTTGCTGCCTACCTCGTCAACGAGATCCAGGAGGTCTACCGGCTGCAGGGCGTGTCGATCAACGACAAGCACATCGAGGTGATCGTCCGCCAGATGCTGCAGAAGGTCGAGATCACGGACGGGGGCGATTCCGACCTCCTGTCCGGCGAGCAGGTCGACCGGATGGAGCTCGACGAGATCAACGAGCGGCTCGCGACCGAGAAAAAGAAGCCCGCCTCGGGCGTGCCGGTGCTGCTGGGCATCACCAAGGCCTCGCTCCAGACGCGCTCCTTCATCTCGGCGGCGTCGTTCCAGGAGACCACCCGCGTCCTCACGGAAGCGGCGGTCAACGGGAAGACGGACAACCTCGAGGGTCTCAAGGAGAACGTCATCGTCGGCTCGCTCATCCCGGCCGGCACGGGCTCGCAGATGATGCGGACCAAGGCCGTGGCGCAACGCCGCGACGACCTGATCATGCAGCAGAAGGCTACCGATTCCGGCGCCGTCCAAGCTGGCGCCGCAGAGCAACTGCCCGCCGCGGAGTGATCCGGGAGCGGCTAGGCTCGAGACGAACGCGAAGGCCGCCCCCCGGGCGGCCTTTTCGTTTCGGGAGCCCTGCTAAGGGGACACTCAGTCCTCGAAGAAGCTGTCCACCATCACCTCGATCCCCGGTGGATCAAGGGCCAGGAGACCTCCCCGGAGGATACGCGTCTCGATCGACCCGATATCGCGCCGAACGTGATGCACCACGGTGCGCCGGTCCGGATCGACGATCAGATAGTGACGGACCGAGGGCACGCGCATGTAGTCGGCGAGCTTGGCGCCGGTATCCACGCGCAGGCTCGCGGGCGAAAGCACCTCCACGACGAGGAGCGGGTCCGTGATCTCCGTCGCGCATGGGTCGACGGGCTGCCCGCATCGGATCGACGCGTCCGGCTCGTAGATCGTCGATCCATCGACCCTGACCGACACGCCGTCCGTGAAAGCCTGGCAACCGGCGCCCGAGGCTCGCAGCGCCGCGCGCAGGGCGACGAACACGTTGCCCTTCACGACCGTGTGGGCCACGCGCTCAGGCGCCATTCCGACCACCTCGCCGGCCACCAGTTCATAGCGCCGCCCCTCCGGCTGCTGCATCGCCCACGCGATGAACTCGTCAGCCGTCATCCGTTGTTTCGGGACCGCGCTCATGCCTGCCGAGACCTCCAGCATCCTGCCGCCACCATATCACGGCGAGCCCCGCCACGCAGTCCGCCCCTCTCGCCCTTGCGCGCTCGGCCGCCGGAACCCATCTCAGCCTCAAGCAATTCGTAAATCCTTCTTGACGCGAGGCGACTCGCCGACTAGAAGCACCGGACTTGCCGGCTGGCCGTAGGCGAACCGCGATCAGAGCGTCTAGCTCCGATCCATGTCCCCTAAACGCTGCCGAACTCAACACGACTGACACATCGTCAGCTTTGGGGCATGACCGCGGGTTCCCGTGGTCCTCTGCGTTCGTGTCGCGCTGAAGGTTCCTCGCGGAGCCCCAGGCGCGGTTTCGTTTTGCGCGCGGCCCTGCCACGTGCCGAGCACGAGCCCGGAGCAGGATGTGAGGACGGCGCCGGCGCCGATCGCGACAGCGGTCGGGTGGGCAGACAGGCCAAGGGTTGGCCGCTCAGGCGGCCACAAGGACAAGAGGGCAGAGGATGCCGACGATCAGCCAGCTGATCCGCAAGCCGCGGGTCGCTCAGAAGAGCCGGAACAAGGTGCCTGCGCTCGACGCGTGCCCGCAGAAGCGCGGTGTGTGCACCCGCGTCTATACCACGACCCCGAAGAAGCCGAACTCGGCGCTCCGCAAAGTCGCGAAGGTTCGCCTGACCAACGGCTACGAGGTCATCGGCTACATCCCCGGCGAGGGCCATAACCTCCAGGAGCACTCGGTGGTCATGATCCGCGGCGGCCGCGTGAAGGACCTTCCGGGCGTCCGCTACCACATCATTCGCGGCACCCTCGACACCCAGGGCGTCAAGGACCGTCGCCAGCGCCGGTCGAAGTACGGCGCCAAGCGGCCGAAGTAAGGAGCGCCCATGTCCCGACGCCGCGCAGCCGAAA
>DASPJU010000338.1:0-3906 GCA_035628475.1 Salinarimonas sp.
TGGCACCGCGTCGCGTCGTGGCGACGCGGTCCGCTCGGATCACGTCAGGGCGGCAAGCGCCTGACCCGCGGGGTGGTCCTGCGCGCCGGCCTGGTGGAGCTCGCGTCCGACGCGCATCCGGACGACGACGTGGCGCATCTGCTGGAGCACGAGCCCCGCGCCGCCTTCGACGGCGGTCCCTACGGCATCGACATCCTGCGCCGCCTCGTGCGCGGCAGCGTGCGGGCGCTGCGGCCCGGCGCGCCCCTCGTGTTCGAGGTCGGAGCAGGCCAGGACGCGGTCGCGACCTGGCTCCTCGCCCGCTCCGGCGGATTCGAGGCGCCCGCCTACATGCGCGATCGCGAGGGCACCGTCAGGGTCCTGGTCGCCCGGCGGCAGGGCTGAGCGGCTCCCGCCGGGTGCTCCCGCCCGAGCCCCGGATGAACAACGAAGCTCGCACGGCGTTGCCCTGAGTCGCCTCTACGACGCCCGGGCCGGAGCCGCTGTCGATCCCATGGACCTCTATATCGTCGTGCTGGCCGGCTTCGGCGCCCTGGTCCTGCTCACGGCCTGGCTTCCGATGGTGCTCAAGGAGGCGCCGCTCTCGCTGCCCATCGCCTGCGTCGCCATCGGGGCGGGCCTGTTCGCGATCCCCGGCCTGCCGGCCGCGGCACCGCACCCGGCGGACCACCCGAAGGTCGTGGAGCGGCTGACCGAGTTCGTCGTCATCATCTCCCTCATGGGCGCCGGCCTGAAGATCGACCGCGTCGTCGGCTGGCGGTCGTGGGGGTTCACCTGGCGCCTGCTGGGGATCGCCATGCCGCTCACCATTGCGGCGCTCGCGCTCCTGGCCTATTGGCTCCTGGGGGTGGGGGCCGCGGCCGCCCTGCTGCTCGCCGCGGCGCTCGCGCCGACCGACCCCGTCCTGGCGAGCGACATCCAGGTCGGCCCCCCCGCCAAGGGCGAGGAGGACGAGACCCGGTTCACGCTGACCTCGGAGGCGGGCCTCAACGACGGGCTCGCCTTCCCCTTCGTGCACGCCGCGATCCTGATCGCGGCCGCGGCCCAGACGGGCGATGCCTGGTTCGGGAAGTGGCTCTCCGTCTACGTGCTGTGGAAGCTCGCCGCGGGCCTGGTGGTGGGCCATCTCGTGGGGCGCGCCCTGGGGTGGCTCCTGTTCAAGATCCCCAACCGGGCCCGGCTCTCGCGGACCGGCGACGGCTTCGTGGCCCTGGGGATCACCTGCCTCGCCTACGCGCTGGCCGAGATGGCCTATGGCTACGGGTTCCTCGCCGTGTTCGTGGCGGCGCTCGCCCTGCGCTCCGCGGAGCGCTCGCACGAGTACCATGAGAAGCTGCACGACTTCGCCGAGGAGCTGGAGCGGCTCCTCATGATGGTGCTCCTAGTCGCCTTCGGCGGGGCCCTCACCTCGGGCGGTCTCTTCCGGGGCCTCACGATGGAGGGCGTCGTCTTCGCGCTGCTGGCGCTGTTCGTGGTCCGTCCGATCTCGGGCTGGGTGAGCCTGATCCGCGCCGGGTGCCCCAACGCCGAGCGGGCGACGATCAGCTTCTACGGCATCCGCGGGCTCGGCTCGGCCTATTACCTCGCCTACGGCATCGGCAAGGGGGGCTTTCCCGAGACGGAGCTCCTCTGGGGCACCCTCTCCTTCATCGTCCTGGTCTCGATCTGCCTGCACGGGGCGACGGTCAGCCCGGTGATGCGCTACATCGACTGGCGGCAGAAGCGCGGCATCACCCGGCGCGAGGCCGTGACGCTGGGCGGTGACCTGCCGTTCGATCCGCCCGAGGATCCGCGGGAGCCGACCGCCAGGAGATTCGGCGGCGCGGATACGGCCGGGACAGGGGCCAGGATCGCCGAGGCGAGGCCGCGAGCCCCGTCGTGAGGGGCGGGGACGGCGCCCAGGTCGTGAAGGCCCGAGCCCGGGGGATGTGCGTGGGTTCGCGTTTCCTGCTAGATCCTCTCGAGGACCACGGATCCGGACCAGGATGTCCGCCGCCGATCGACGCCGACCGCGAGATCGCCTGCGGATCGGATCTGGACTCCCCGGGCCGATCGCGCCGGCGCCGCTCGTCCGGAGGGACCGCGGCGGCGACCGGACAGCTCGTTGGAGGCCTTCATTGGTCACGCTCAAGGTGAATCACAGGACGACCTACCGGTATGACGCGCCCGTGAATCTCGGGCCGCACCGCCTGATGCTTCGCCCGCGCGAGAGCCGCGACCTGCGCCTGGCCTCGTTCGAGCTGACGATCACGCCCGCCGCGGAGGTGACATGGGCGCAGGACGTGTTCGGCAACGCCGTCGCGACCGCCACCTTCGGTGGAGCGGCGGACACCCTCGTCGTCAGCAGCGTCGCGCGGCTCGAGCTCGCCGCCGTCCCCTGGCCCGTCTTCGCCATGGCGGCCTCGGCCGTCTCCTATCCCTTTCGCTATTCCGACGACGAGTGGAGCGATCTGGGCGCCCTGACGATCCAGCAATATCCGGATCCCGCGGGGCGGCTGCGCGCTTGGGCGCAGGGCTTCGTCCATGGCCCGCCGACCGACACGCTCGCCCTCCTCAAGGACCTCAACGCCGGGATCTCGGCCTGGATCAGCTACCAGAGCCGGGAGGACGAGGGGACCCAGTCGCCGATCGAGACGCTGGATCGTGGCTGGGGATCCTGCCGCGATCTCGCGGTTCTGCTGGCCGAGGCGGCGCGGGCCCTCGGCTTCGGGGCGAGGATCGTCTCGGGCTACCTCCACAATCCGGACGGGGATGGGATCGGGTCCGCAGGCGCGGGATCGACGCATGCCTGGACGGAGGTCTATGTTCCGGGCGCCGGCTGGATCGCCTTCGATCCGACGAACCGCGGCGTGGGCGGGTTCAACCTGATCCCCGTCGCGGCGGCCCGCCATATCGCCCAGACGACGCCGGTCTCCGGCAGCTTCGACGGGCTGACCGGCACCTTCCTGGGCATGTCCGTGGAGGTGAGCGTGACGTCCGACCCCGCTCCGTGACAACCGGCCGCGATTCGGGCGCGACGCGGGGCTCCTGCATGCGCATCACGGGATCGAGGGGCGGTCAGCCCCCCTGATCCGTCACCTCGCGCGTCGTGCCGGGCGGCCTCCGAGCCCTGGTTCGTCGCATGCCCCGTCTGAGAACCGGGAGCCGCTCTAGGAGCGGGCCGCTGCCGCCGTCAGGTCCCCGGGCAGCGCGAGATCGTCCCACTCCGCGCCCCAGGCCTGGACGAAGTGACCGGGCGACGCCTCCCGGTAGACGCGCTCCGGGGCGACGAAATCGATCGACCGGATGGGGCTCTTGATGTCGCCGTCCGGGGCGCGGCGGCGGGTGCCGCGGCGCGCCGGGTCGGGGACCGGAACGGCGGTGAGCAGGCGCCGCGTATAGGGGTGTTGAGGCCGGTCGAGGACCGCGGCGCGGGGCCCGATCTCGACGATCTCGCCGAGATACATCACCGCGATCCGGTGGCTCACGCGCTCGACCACGGCCATGTCGTGCGAGATGAACAGGAAGGCGAGATTGAGTTCCGCCTGCAGGTCGAGCATCAGGTTGATGACCTGCGCCTTCACCGAGACGTCCAGGGCCGAGACGGCCTCGTCCGCCACGATGACCTTCGGCTCCACCGCGAGCGCCCGCGCGATCGCGATCCGCTGGCGCTGGCCGCCGGAGAACTCGTGGGGAAAGCGGCCCGCCATGTCCGGGGAGAGGCCGACGCGGCCGAGGAGATCGGCCGCGACGTCGCGCGCCCGGCGCCCGGTCGCGAGCTTGTTGATGAGGAGCGGCTCGGCGATGGCCGCGCCGATGGTCATGCGCGGGTCGAGGCTCGCGAAGGGATCCTGGAAGATCATCTGGATGCCCCGGCGCCGCTGCCGCAGCTCGCGGGAGCCGAGCGCCATGAAGTCCTCCCCGTCG
>DASPJU010000339.1:0-2806 GCA_035628475.1 Salinarimonas sp.
GGCCACGAACGACCGGCCGATACGCTCGCGCTCGGCGGCCGGAGCCTTCGAGGCCGGCGACATGACCGAGAGCACGTCCGTGTCGACGAGGTACACAGCCTACTCTGGCGCGAAGGGATTGGGCCGGGACCGCCCTCGCGCCGGCGCGACCTCGGCCCATTCCTCCGGACCGATGGGGAAGGTCGCCACGAACTCCGCAAAAGCCATGTCGGCTTGCGGCTTTCTCGTCTTCAGCCACTCCTGCTCGGAGACGACGACGACGGCCTCCTTGCCGCGCCGCGTGACGCGTTGCGGCTCGCCCTGTAGGGCCGCGTCGAACACGTCGCTCAGATGGGCGCGGGCATCCCGGATCAACCAGCTGCGCATGATCGAGCCTCCAATTGTGTACAAGATGCACATGAAGTCCCGACGCGGCAAGGCGCCCTACCGCACCAGGAGCCCCACCACCAGCGCCCCCGCGATGATCCACAGGGCGATCTCGGTCCAGGCGCCACGCCTGGACGCCGCGTCGCCGGCGCGCTCGATGGATTCGGGCGCGAGCCCCACGCCCCGGTCGGCGATGCGCTCGAGCTTCTCCAGCAGGCGCTCGCCGCGCTGCGCCATCTCGGGGAGATCGGAGAGCACGCGCGCGAGCGTCCAGACCCCGCGGCCCGCGTCCTCGATCCGGCCGATGGGCCCCAGGTTGCGCTCGATCCAGGCCCGCACCACGGGCTCGGAGGTCGACCACATGTCGAGATGCGGGTCGAGGCTGCGGGCCACGCCCTCCACCACGACCATGGTCTTCTGGAGCATGACGAGCTCGGTGCGGGTGCGCATGTCGAACAAGGCCGTCACCTCGAACAGGAGGGTCAGCACGCGGGCCATGGAGATCTCGTCGGCGCGGCGCTGATGGATCGGCTCGCCGATGGCGCGGATGGCCTGGGCGAAGTCGTCCACCGAATGGTGGGGGGGCACGTAGCCCGCCTCGAAATGAACCTGCGCCACCCGGCGGTAGTCGCGGCGGATGAAGCCGATGAGGATCTCGGCCAGGAAGCGCCGCTCCTTCATGCCGAGCCGGCCCGCGATGCCGAAATCCACGGCTACGAGGCGCCCCTGATCGTCCACGAACAGGTTCCCGGGATGCATGTCGGCGTGGAAGAAGCCGTCGCGGATGGCGTGGCGCAGGAAGGACTGGATGACCGTCTTCGACAGGGCGACCCGGTCGTGGCCGGCCGCGTCGATCGCGTCGAGCCGGTTGAGCTTGACGGCGTCGATCCACTCGGAGGTCAGCACGTCGCGGGCGGTGAGGTCCCATTCCAGGGTCGGCACCCGGAAATCCGCATCCTCCTTCGTGTTCTCGGCGAACTCGGACATCGCGGCGGCTTCCAGCCGCAGGTCCATCTCCATGGTGACGGAGCGGGCAAGCGTCTCCACCACCTCGACGAGGCGCAGGCGGCGCGTGTCGGGCACGAAGGCCTCGGCCGTGCGTGCCGCGAAGCGCATGGCCTGGAGGTCGCGGTTGAACCGCCCGCGCACCCCCGGGCGCACCACCTTGACGGCGACGAGCCGCTCGCTCTCGGGGGTACGGATGGTGGCCTGGTGCACCTGGGCGATGGAAGCCGCGGCCACGGGCTCGCCGAACGAGGCGAAGAGGTCGCCGAGGGGCCGGCCGAGTTCGGCCTCCACCACGCGCACGGCCTCCTCCCGGGGGAAGGGCGGCATGCGGTCCTGGAGGCTCTCCAGGTCGCGGGCGGCGGCTGGCCCCACGAGGTCCGGGCGCGTGGCGAGGAACTGGCCGAACTTCACGTAGGACGGGCCCAGCCGCGTCAGCGCGGCGGCGAGCCGCCCCTCGCGCGCCGCGCCGGGCCTCTCCACGAGCCGGGCGGTGCGTAGGAGGAGGCGCGCGGCGGGCGGCAGCATCGCGGGGTCGACGAGGGACAGGGCGCCCTCGCGGGCCAGCACGTAGCCCGCGCGCAGGTTGCGGCCGAGATGGACCAGGGCGCCCAGCACGCTAGATCTTCCAGGCCGAGTGCAGGGCCACGACGCCGCCGGTCATGAGGCGGTGCGTCACCCGCCGGAAGCCCGCCTCCTCGATCATGCGCCCGAAGGCGGCCGGCGGCGGGAAGCGGCGGATCGACTCGACGAGGTACTGGTAGGACGAGGCGTCTCCGGTGACGAGCCGGCCCATGGCGGGGATGAGGTTGAAGGAATAGGCGTCGTAGATCCGGTCCATGATCGGCACGTCGACCTTGGAGAACTCGAGGCACAGGAAGCGCCCGCCCGTGCGCAGGACCCGGTGGGCCTCCGCGAGCGCCAGGTCGATGCGCGGCACGTTGCGGATCCCGAAGGCGATCGTGTAGCCGTCATACGAACGGTCGGGCAGCGGCAGGGCCTCGGCATTGGCCTCGACGAAGTCGATCCGGTCGCCGAAGCGCCCGCCCGCCCGCTCGCGGCCGACCTCCAGCATCGAGCCGTTGATGTCGAGCACCGTGACCCGGGTCCCCGGCCCGCCGGCCTCCAGGACCCGGAACGCCACGTCCCCCGTGCCGCCCGCCACGTCGAGATGGCGGAAGGGGCGGGCGCGCGAGGGGTTCAGGCTCGTGACGAGGGTCTCCTTCCACAGCCGGTGCAGGCCCGCCGACATGAGGTCGTTCATGAGGTCGTAGCGGGGCGCGACCGAATGGAAGACGTGGTTGACCAGGTCCTGCTTGTCGTCGAGCGGGACGGATTCGAAGCCGAAATGGGTGGTCTCGTCCCGGGAGCGGGCCATCGGTCTTTAACCTCTGGTCCGATCCATAGCGAAAGGCGGCCGTTAACGCTATGTGAC
>DASPJU010000340.1:0-4565 GCA_035628475.1 Salinarimonas sp.
AGGAGCCGGGGGAGCGGCCCATGGCGATCCCGGCGCCCCATCACGTGACCGTCGTGGACGCGCCCGCTCCGGCGCCCGCCCCCCAGGCGCGGCAGGTGGAGACACGCGTGGTCGAGACCCCCGCGCTCGAGACCCCCGCGCCCCAGCCCGTCGCCGCGAAGCCCGCGGAGCCCGAGCCCGAGCCCGAGCTGACGCCCCCGGCCGAGAGCCCGCCGCAGCCCGTGGTCGCGCCCCCGGACCTGAAGGTGGATCCCATTCCCACCGAGACCCCGCCCGAGCCGGCTCCGCCGACGCGCGAGGGCACCGTGACGCCGCTGCCCTCCAAGGCGAACGGCGCCCGTCGCCCCAACGGCCACGACCGCTCGGGGGAGCCCGCCGCCTTCACCCACCCGCCCGACGATCCGGGCCCGAAGCCCGGCGCGCAGAAGCCGGCGCGGTTCAAGCTGTTCGGATAGCGGCGTTCGCCCCGCGGTCGGCGCGCCGGAGCGAACCGATCGTGGGTGACAGCCCGACGCGAGGCGCTAAGTTCCGGCCATGCGCCTCGCCGTCCTCGCCGACATCCATGGCAACCGCCTTGCCCTCGACGCGGTGCTGGCCGACCTCGACCGCCGCGGCGGGGCCGACCGCCTCGTCGATCTCGGCGACCGCGCCTCCGGGCCGCTGTGGCCCGCCGAGACCATGGAGCGGCTCGCGGCGTTGGCCGCCGTCGCGGTGCGCGGCAACCACGACCGCGCCGTCGCGGCGGCCTCGACCGAGGGGATGATCCATTCGGATCGCTTCGCCTACGAGGCGCTGTCCCCCGACCGGCGGGCCGCCCTCGGCGCCCTGCCCATCACGGCAAGGCCGGTGCCGGGCGTGCTCGCCTGCCACGGGACGCCCGCGCACGACGCCAGCTATCTCGTCGAGGAGGTTCGGGACGGGCGGCTCGCGCGCGGGGTGCCCGAGGCGATCGCGCGACGGCTCGGCCCCGTGGAGGGCGTCCAGGTCGTGCTGTGCGGCCACAGCCACCGGGCCGACCTCGTGCGCCTGCCCTCCGGGATCCTCGTCCTCAATCCCGGCAGCGTCGGATGCCCCGCCTATGAGGACCCGACCGAGCCCGCCCATGTCTCGCAGGCCGGCGCGCCGCAGGCCCGCTACGCGCTCCTCGATCTCGGCGACGAGCCCGCGGCCGCGTTCCTGGCGGTGCCCTACGACCACGAGGCGGCCGCCCGCCGCGCGGAGGCGAACGGACGGCCCGATTGGGCGCACGCCCTGCGCTCGGGCTTCATGCCCCGATAGGGCGCCTCGCTCAGCGCAGCACGCCCGCCTCGCGCAGCTCCGCCACGTGGGCGCGGCTCACCGGCACCGTGGCGCCGTCGCGCAGGACGAGGACGACGCGCCCGCCCTCGCGCCGCGCCGCCGCGATGCTCTCCAGCGCCACCCAGTGCGAGCGGTGGACCCGAAGGCCGGGGACCCCTTCCGCCTCGTCGATGGCGTCAGACAGGCGCATGAGCAGGAGATGCATGCCCCGCTCGGTATGGACCTCGACATAGTGGTCCTGCACGGCGAGCCGCACCAGGCGGCCGCGCCGCTCGAGGGGCAGGCGGCGCAGGATCGCCGCGCCGCCCACCAGCGCCGGGGCGGAAGCCGGCGCGGGCGGCCGGGCGATGCCGATCGCCGCGGTCACGGCGGCCGCGATCAAGCCGCACTGGATCGCCAGGCGCGCGAGATCGGTCCACCCGGGCGCGAGGTCGTCGGCGATGGCGGCGTTGAGCCCCGCGACCGCCGCCGCGATGGCCGGCCCGGCCAGCAGCGAGGCCAGGATCCGGCCCGCCGCCGCGGGCAGGCGCGACAGGGGCGGGAGCCGCGGCAGGGTCAGGACGACGAGGGCGCCGATCGCGAAGGTGCCCAAGCTCACCACGAGCCAATAGGCCAGGCGCGGGACGAGCGCCATGGCCTCGGACGTGCCGAAGGGGCCAGCCAACCCCGCGACCGCGCCGACGAGCCCCATCAGGGCGAGAGCCCGCCGATCGAGATAGAGGGCACGCCATTCGCGAAGCGCGACTTGCATCGAGCCATTGTCCACGAAGGCCCGGGGTCGTCCCCGCATGCGGCCTGGAGCCCGCGAGGTTAAGGCCTCAGACGCGGTCCGCAAGCCGCTTCCCGGCCCGGAACCCCGCAAGGTCACGATGTCGCTCGAGCCCCTCCTCTCCGCTTCCCCCGCGATCCAGCTCCACGCCACGGCCGCGACCGCCGCCTTTTTTGTCGGCCTGGCGGTGCTCGCCCGGCGCAAGGGCGGCGCGGCCCACCGGCGGCTCGGGAGGACCTGGGTCGCGCTGATGGCCGCGACCGCGATCTCCTCGTTCGGGATTTCCGGCCCGCGGACCCCCGGCGGCTGGAGCCCGATTCATCTTCTCTCGCTCGCCACGTTGGCGGTCCTCGCCTATGCCGTGGCCATGGCACGGCGGGGCAACATGCGCGCCCACCGCATCGCCATGATCTCGCTCTTCGCGGGGGCGCTCGTGATCACGGGCGCCTTCACGCTGATGCCGGGCCGGATCATGCACGCGGTCCTGCTCGGCACGAGGGATGGGGGCCCGGGCACCATTCCCCTCCTGGCCTGGGGACTCGCCGTCGCGGCGCCTCTGGTCCTACGCCGCGCCCTCCGCGTCCTCGCGCCAAGGCCGAACAGGCCCAACGCGTCGCGCATCTCCGACCGGCCCGTCTCATGGCGGGCCCGGTCCTTCGATGGGCCGGCGGTGAGGCCGGACAGGCGGCGTCCGGGATGTCGGGGACGACAGGAGGAGAGGTGGTCGCGCGCTCCCGAACGGCCTTACCCCAGCGCTTGCCCTTGCCCGGGCGGGGCTTTTCGATTATCTGGGCGCCATCTGACGTCGCGTTGGTGATCGATCGGCGGGTGCGGGCGACCGCGGCCCGCCCTTCGGCCATCCGCGCGGCGGACGTGCGAACTGAATGTCCTCGTTCGTCGACACAGCGCCGGCCCGCTCCCGAACCATGAGCGGCATGCCCTGCGATCCCGGCCCTGAAGAGGGCCCGCAGGGCTCCGGCGGACGGGGACGGCCCGCAACGCGAGCCGCCGGCGCATGGTCCCCGCGGGGACCCCAAGGAGATCGAATGTCCGCTGCCCAACAACGCGTGCCCAGCCGCGAAGATTTTGCTGCCCTGCTCGAGGAATCCTTCGGCCGCTCGGAGGTCCAGGAGGGCTCGGTCGTCAAGGGGACGGTCGTCGCCATCGAGAAGGACGTCGCCGTCATCGACATCGGCGCCAAGACGGAAGGGCGCGTCGCCCTCAAGGAATTCACCGGTCCCGGCCGCGACGGCGCCCTCAACGTGGGCGACGAGGTCGAGGTCTATGTCGAGCGCATCGAGAACGCGCTGGGCGAGGCCGTCATCTCCCGCGACAAGGCCCGTCGCGAGGAGTCGTGGGTGAAGCTCGAGAAGGCGTTCGAAAGCAACGAGCGCGTCTCCGGCGTCATCTTCAACCAGGTCAAGGGCGGCTACACGGTCGACCTCGACGGCGCCGTGGCGTTCCTGCCGCGCTCCCAGGTCGACATCCGCCCCGTGCGCGACGTGACGCCGCTGATGGGCATCCCGCAGCCCTTCCAGATCCTCAAGATGGATCGCCGCCGCGGCAACATCGTGGTGTCGCGCCGCACCGTGCTCGAGGAGAGCCGCGCCGAGCAGCGCTCGGAGCTCGTGGCGAACCTCGAAGAGGGTCAGGTCATCGACGGCGTGGTCAAGAACATCACCGAGTACGGTGCGTTCGTGGATCTGGGCGGCATCGACGGCCTGCTGCACGTCACCGACATGGCGTGGCGCCGCGTGAACCATCCGTCCGAGGTGGTCACCATCGGCCAGACCGTGAAGGTCAAGATCATCAAGATCAACCACGAGACCCACCGCATCTCGCTCGGCATCAAGCAACTGCTGGCCGATCCGTGGGAGGGCATCGCGGCGCGTTACCCGGTCAACGCGCGTCTCAAGGGCCGCGTCACCAACATCACCGACTACGGCGCCTTCGTGGAGCTGGAGCCGGGGATCGAGGGCCTGATCCACGTCTCCGAGATGAGCTGGACCAAGAAGAACGTCCATCCGGGTAAGATCGTCTCCACCTCCCAGGAGGTCGAGGTGCAGATCCTGGAAGTCGATTCGGTCAAGCGCCGCATCTCGCTCGGCCTCAAGCAGACCCTGCAGAACCCGTGGGAGGCCTTCGCCGAGAAGCATCCCGTCGGCTCGGTGGTCGAGGGCGAGGTCAAGAACAAGACCGAGTTCGGCCTCTTCATCGGCCTCGAGAACGACGTCGACGGCATGGTCCACCTGTCGGATCTCGATTGGAACCGGCCGGGCGAGCAGGTCATCGACGAGTTCAAGAAGGGCGATGTCGTGCGCGCGCAGGTTCTCGACGTGGACGTCGAGAAGGAGCGCATCTCGCTCGGCATCAAGCAACTCGCGGGCGACCCCTTCGCGGACGCCGGCGAGATCAAGAAGGGCCAGGTCGTCACCTGCGAGGATCCGCTCGCCGATCGTCGACTCATTGACCATCGTTCCGTTGGTCGAACCGAGGT
>DASPJU010000341.1:0-5818 GCA_035628475.1 Salinarimonas sp.
TGCACCGCCATGCCGAGCGCCAGCGCGACGTCCGAGGGCAGGAGCACGGCGGGCCCCTCCCGCATCACCCGGCCCGCCTCCTCGTAGGGCGCGAGCTCCGTGTCGAGGAGGTCGCGCAGGGGGATCACGCCCCAGGCGTTCTCGGTGAGCAGCGTGTGGGTGCGGGCGAGCGAGATGATCCGCGCCGTGAAGGCCTGCCGGAAGGCCTCGATCTCCGTGGCGTTGCGCGCCGTGGCGTTGGCGATGGCCTGGACGGTGGCGAGCGTGTTCTTCACCCGGTGGTGCAGCTCGCGCACCATGAGGGTCTTGTGCTCCTCGGCGCGCTTGCGCTCGGTGATGTCGAGATTGACCCCGATCATGCGCGCCGGGCGCCGGTCCTCGTCGAAGCTCACGACGCCGTTGGCGAGGATCCAGCGCTCCTCGCCGCCGCGGAGGATGCGGTACTCGCTCGCATAGGCGCCCGCGAGCAGCGCCCGCTCGGCGTCGGCGCGGGCGCCGGGGCGATCCTCCGGGAGGACGCAGGCCAGCCAGGCCTCGAAGGTGACGGGCGCGTCCGGCCCCAGGCCGTAGAGCGCGCGGTACTCGGGGGAGACCGTGGTGGCGCCGGTGGCGGGATCCCAGTCGAACACGCCGATGCCGCCGGCGCTCTGGGCGAGCTCCAGGCGGCTCTTGACCGCCGCGAGCTCCGCCTCGCGGACCTTGCGCTCGGTGATGTCGGTGGCGATGGCCACGAGGCCGTAGACCGCGCCCGCCTCGTCCCGCAGGGGCGACTTGGAGGACAGGAAGGTGCGCGGTCCCTCGGGGGTCGTGACGGCCTCCTCCACGGTCTCGGCCTCGCCGCTTTCCATCACGCGGCGGTCGGCCGCGAGGATCGCCGCGGCCTCCGCGGGGCTCGCGCGCAGCTCGAAGGGCGTGCGACCGCGGGCCTCCTCCCAGGCGCGCCCCATGACCCGCAGCGTGGCGGGATTGGCGAGCAGCAGCCGGCCCTCGCGGTCCGTGACCGTGATGCAGTCGGGGGTGGTCTCGCCCACGGCCCGCAGGAGCTCGGTGGTGCGCCGCAGCTCCTCGTCGGCGCGCCGGCGCGCCGTGACGTCGCGCACGATGCCGATCGCCCGGACGGGCTCGCCGCGACCGTTGCGCCGCACGAGCCCGCTCGCCGCGACCCGGCGCTCCTCCCCGTCGGGCCGCAGGATGCGGTACTCGGCCTCGAACTCCGCCTCGCCCTCGAGGGCCAGGCGGAAGGCGGCGAGCACCCGGCCGCGGTCGTCCGGGTGCACGACGTCGTGCCAGTCGGCGAGCGCGCGCGGCGCCCCGGGTTCCTGGCCCAGGATCGCGGCGGTGCGCTCGGACCACACGCCCTCGCCGCTCGCCAGGTCGTAGTCCCAGGTGCCGATCTCCGCCGAGTCGAGGGCGAGCCGCAGGCGCTCCTCGCTCTCGCGAAGCGCCGCGGCCGCGCGCCGCTCCGCCGTGACGTCCCGGAAATAGATCGTGAGGCCCTCGGAGGACGGATAGGCGACGGCGTCGAACCAGGTGTCGAGGGGCCGGTAGAAGGCCTCGACCCGCTGCGGCTGCCCCGTCTCCAGGGCGGCCTGGTAGGCCCGCCAGAAGGGCGTGCCGACCGCCCGGGGGAAGGCCTCGCGCACGGACATCCCGACGAGGTCGCGGTTCCCCCCGATCTGGCTGCGGGCGCGCTCGTTGAGGAAGGAGAAGCGGCCGTGGCGATCGAGGACGATCACGCTGTCCGTGATGCTCTCGAACACGGTTCGGATGCGCTGGGCCGCGGCCGCTGCGCGCTCGTCGGCGAGCCGCCGCTCGCGCACCGCGATCGAGGCCGCCGCGAAGGCGTGGCTCACCTGGTTGATCTCGGTCACGCCCGAGCGCAGGGGCGGCACCGGCTCGCCGCGCGCGAGCGCCGCCGCGGCCCCGACGAGCGCCTGGGTCGGCTCGACCAGATGGCGGCTGACCAGCCAGGTGGCGCCGAGCGCCACCACCGCGAGGGCGAGCCCCAGCACCGCGAGCGTCCACCGCGCGCGGGAGAGCGGCGCCTCGACGGCGGCGCGGGGCATCGAGACCGCGACGCGCCAGGGCGCGACCGTCGAGGACGCCACCGCGTGCAGGAGATCGCCCCCGTTCACGAGCGCGGAGCCGCCGCTGGGCCGGGCCGCGAGAAGCTCCGGCGGGGCGGGGCGGCCGATCGCGCCCTGCGGGTCGGGGGTCCGCGCGACCACCATTCCGTCCCCGTCGACGATCTGGGCGACGAAGCCCTGGAGCAGCGTCTCGCGGGCGACCTGCGCGTTCAGGGCGGCGGCCTCGATCGTGAAGCTCAGGAGATGCGACACCTCGCCGCCGCGCAGGACCGGCACCACGATCGCCGCCAGCGGCTCGGGCGAGACCGCGCCGACGAACAGGTTCGAGACAGCCGGCCGGCGCGTCGCCACGGCGGTCTCGTCGGCGGGCAGGTTCACCCGGGGCAGGGGGGTGCCCCAGGGCAGGCGCGTGTTGACGATCTGCTGCCCCGCCCGGTCGCGCAGGGTGATGTGGTGGCCGATGCGCTCGCGCACCTGGAGGGCCTGGGCGTGGAAGCCCGCATAGTCGCCGTCGCGCAGGCGCTCCGACAGGGCGACCGTGTCCAGGACGGCCTTGAGCCCGGCGAGGTCGCGGTCGAGGCTCGCCGCGAGGCCGTGCGCGGCCTCCTCGGCCTCCTGGCCCAGCCGCGCGCGCTCGGCGCTGACGAACTGGATGCCCACGATGGCGGCGAAGAGCAGGATCGGCAGGGTCAGGGCGAGGGCGAGGGCGCCCAGGTGCCACAGCATCGAGCGATCGCGCCGTCGCCTCCGGCGGGCCTGGATCATCGCACCCGTCGCCTCCGCGAAGCAGGCCCCGGGGGCCCCCCCTCCTGGTTAAGGGGTGGACGCCGACCCGGCAAGCGAGGGAAGCCCCGGAGGGGCGCCAAGGGGGGCGCACCGTCCCGACCCCGATGGGCGGGGAGGTCATGAGCGTCCTTCCCGGCCCGGCTCCCAGCGGGCCAGGCCCGGCGCGGCGCTCGCCGCGACGGCGAGGACCAGGGGAGTCCAGAGGAAGAGCCAGTGGGCGTTGAGGAAGGCGAAGGGGTTGGGCAGGTCGGAGCCCAGATAGGCCGCCCCGAAGAGCAGGCCCCCCAGGCAGAAGGCGCGCACCGGTCCCGCCGGCAGCGAGCCGCCCCGGGCGAGGGCGTGCCCCATGGCCGCGACGAGGAGGGCCAGCGCCGGCAGGCCGAAGAACACGGCGGTGCCGATCAGCCCGTTATGGGCGTGGCCCACCGTGTCGGCTCCCAGGCGGTGGGAGGGGCCCAGGCCGAACCAGGGATGCGACGGGATCAGCCCCACGAGCTCGGCCCAGACGTCCCCGCGCATGGAGGGCCGGCACAGGCCGAGCTCCCCGCGGCAGACCAGGCGCACGAGGGCGGGCTCCGCCAGGACGAGCGCGACCGGCACCGCGAAGCAGGCGAGCCCCAGGAGCGCCGCGGCGGCCGGTCGGCGGCGGTCCGAGACCCGGCCCAGCACCGCCATCCCGGCCAGCGCGAGCAGCAGGGCGAGGATCGGCCCCCGGCTCTGGGTCAGGAGGATGGCGAGCGCGATCGCCCCGAGCGCCACCTCGACGGGCAGGCGCCGGCGGGCGGCGCCGAGCAGCGCCGTGCCGGCCAGGAAGGCGGCCGCCAGGCCGCCGGCGCCCAGGATCGGATGGCGGGCGCGCCCGAAGGGCTCGAGGCGGATGAAGCGCAGATAGGCGACGGGGTCCGGATGGCGCGCGACCGCGACGACGTAGAGCGCGATGGAGATCGCGGCCGAGACCGCGCCCAGCGCCAGGAGCACGACGAGGAGGCGGCGCGGGGCGTCCGGGTCGCGGCGCGCCGCCGCGAGGGCGATAGGGAACAGGAGAGCCAGCGCGACGGCGCTGCCCAGGGCGCGCGCATCCTCCGCGTCGAAGGGCCGCCGGGCCGCTACGCCGACCGCCTGCCAGGCCACGAGCGCGGCGAGCAGGCCCGCGAGGGGCCGCGCCGCGGGGGTCAGCGCCGGCCCGAAGCGCCGGTCGAGCAGCGTCGCCAGCCCCATAGCCGCCACGACCGCCATGACGATGGCCGGCACGGCCCCGCGCAGGGGCACGACCAGCACGGTGGCGGCCACGAGGACGAGGGTCCATTCGTGGATCGGGTAGGCGTCGAGGCGGGCGCGGGCCTGGGCGAGCGACGGGGGCATGAGGGGTCCGGGCGAGGGGGCCTGGGGCTCCCATAAGGCAGCGCCGCCCGCCGGGCCAGCCCCGACCCTATCCCCCGGGGGGAGCCCCGCCGAAGGGCGAGACCTCCTGCTCGCCGCGCTCCAGGATGCGCTCCAGGGTCTCCAGGCGGTCGGCTTCCGCCGCGGGCTTGTCCCAGCGGATGCGATGGACGCGCGGAAAGCGCATGGCGACGCCGGACTTGTGGCGCGTCGAGCGCTGCAGGCCCTCGAAGGCGATCTCCAGCACGAGGCCCCGGTCCGGGCCATACTCCACCTCGCGCACGGGGCCGAAGCGGTTGACCGTATGGTTGCGCACGAACCGGTCGAGCCGGCCCAGCTCCTCGTCGGTGAAGCCGTGATAGGCCTTGCCCACGGGCACCAGCTCCGGCCCGGCCCCGCCCTCGCGCCAGACCCCGAACGTGTAGTCCGAGTAGAAGCTCGAGCGCTTCCCGTGGCCGCGCTGGGCGTACATCATCTCGGCGTCGACGAGATAGGGCTCGCGCTTCCACTTCCACCAATGGCCCTTGGGGCGGCCCGGCAGGTAGGGGCTCGCGGCGCGCTTGACCATGACGCCCTCGATGGCGTCGGCATCGGGCCCGGCGCCCACCGAGGCCGGGTCGGCCCGGGCGGCGGCCAGCTCCTCCCAGGTGCCGAAGGGCACCATGGGCGAGAGGTCGATGCGGGGATCGTCGAGGCGGGCCACCAACGCCTCCAGCCGGCGGCGGCGCTCCCCGAAGGGCAGGTCGCGCAGGTCCTCGCCGCCCTCGACCAGGAGGTCGTAGGCCCGTAGGTGGACGGGGAACTCGGCGACGAGCTTCGCGGTCACCGCCTTGCGGTTGAGGCGCTGCTGCAGGACGTTGAAGCTCTGGACGCGGCCCTCGCGCACGATGAGGAGCTCGCCGTCCAGCGCGCCCTCGAAGTCGAGGGCCTCGACGAGGTCGGGAAAGGCCTTGGAGACGTCCTCGCCGGTGCGGGAATAGATGTGCCGGACGAGGGTTCCGTCCGGCCCGCGCCCGGCCACCGCCTGGAGGCGGATGCCGTCCCATTTCCACTCGGCGAGGTGCTCGGCGGGGTCGAGCTTGGCGAAGTCCTCGTCCTCCAGGGGATGCGACAGCATGGACGGGCGGAACGGGGCGGGATTGCCGCTCTCCGGTTTCGGGCCGCGCCCCTCCAGCCAGGCGAACAGCTCCGCGTAGGGCGGGCTGAGCCCATGCCAGACGAGCTCCACCTCGTCGGGGGTGACGCCTCCGAGATTCGCCGCCGCGGTCTTTGCGAGCCGGGCCGAGGCGCCGACGCGCAATTCCCCCGTGATGAGCTTGATCAGGGCCCAGCGCCCGACCTCGTCCAGCGCGTCGAGCCATTCGGCGATGCGGGCCGGGAGGTCGGACTTGGAGGTCTGGGCAAGTCCCTCCACCACCTCGGCGAGGGAGGGGGGAGGGGGGTTGTTGTGGCCGAACTCCCCTCTCCCATCCGGGAGAGGGGAGTTCGGCCAGATCAGCCCCACGGTCTCCGCGAGATCCCCCACGTAATGGTACGACATCCGGAACAGCACCGGGTCGACCCGC
>DASPJU010000342.1:0-2376 GCA_035628475.1 Salinarimonas sp.
GGCACCGCCATCACCGCCTCCCCCGTGAAGTCGACGGAGAAGCGCCGCCGCCGCCCGCCGCCGCCGCGCCCGACGCGGCTGTTGGTGGCGATGGCCACGGGCGGGCGCACGGGCGAGGAGGGGCCCCAGAACTGACGGAAGGCGAGCATCACCTCGGACCCGGCGGCCATCGGCGCCCGAGGGCGCCAATAGGCCAGGATGTTGTCGTTGACCTCCGAATCGGTCGGGATCTCGATGAGCTGAACCTGTCCCGGGCCCCATTCGCCGACGGGCTCGACCCACAGGCTGGAGCGCCGGTCCCAGCGCTGATCGTCGTCCTGGAAGACCGCGTAGTCGCGGTCGCGCTGCACCAGGCCGAACCCCTGCGGGTTGCGATCGAGGAAGGCGGAGATCTGCAGGGTCTCCGGGTTCTGCACCGGGCGCCAGACGTGCTCGCCGGCGCCCGTGACCATCTGGAGGCCCGACGCGTCGTAGACGGCGGGGCGGACGTCGTCGACGTTGCGTCGGCGCATGCCGCCGTGGAGATAGGTCGCGGTCATGCCCCCCAGGCCCACATGCTCCAGGTTCGCCCGCGGGAAGAGCGTGGTCTCCACGTCGACGATGGTCGCGTCGCCGGGCCGGAAGGTCATCCGCACGGCGCCGGCGACCGACTCGCTGTCGATCAGGCCGTGCACCACGAGGGCGTTGACGCCCGGCAGCGGCCGCTCGAGCCAGAAGGCCCGGAAGGCGGGGATCTCCTCGCCGCGGGCCTCCGCCGGCCGCAGGGTGAGGGCGCGGGCGACCGCTCCGTAGTTCTGCCCCCGTCCCAGGGCGCGCACGAAGGTGGCGCCCTGGAGGATCGCGAATTCCCAAAGGGCTCCGTTGGCCCCGGCGGCGTGCAGCCGCACCCCGGAGAACCCGATGTCGGGAATCGAGGGCGGGACGTTGAGGCGGCCGTAATCGAACTTCGAGCGGTCATAGGCGATGCGCCGCACCGTCCCGTCCTCGACCGTGAAGAGCATCACGGGCGCCGTGAACACGAAGCCGCGCTGCAGCGGCTCGACCACGAAACCGCGGCCCTCGCCGCCCCAGATCACGGCGCCGGGCAGGGCCCGGATGCCCACATATTGCTCGTAATTGAGATTCGCGAACGCCTCCGGCAGGTCGGGCGGCACGGGAGCGAAGGGGCGCCGGGCCAGCGCGCGGGCGATCTCGACGACGCGGCCATGGTCGAAGCGCTGGCCGTCCCCCATGACCGAGGCCACGACGCCCTGGAGCCCCGGCGCGGGCTGCGCGCCGGCCGTGCCGGATGCGAGCGCCGCTCCGCCCGCGAGCGCCAGGAGCTCCCGCCGGCTCGGCGTCGCGCGCTGAAGAAAGGGCCGGTCGGCCGGAGGGCGGGTACGCATCGTGCCTGGGAACCTGTCTGGACGGAACGCACGCTTCTACACGAGGAGGAAAGGCGTGGGGAGGGCGCGCCTGACGTAGGGGTCGCGGCGCGCGAGGTCAACGCGCCGGATCGGCGCGCGACGCGGCGATCCCGGATGGGGACGTCGGAAGCGGCCGCGCCGCCGCAGCGGCCTGTCACGATCGGCGCGAGGCTCGCAGGACGGCCCTCGGGCAGGGTTGCCCGCGCTCGGACGGAGCCGTCCCGCGCCGGTACGCCGGACATTGCGTCGGGCCCCCGGCCTTGCGATAGGGGCATGACGACCCCCGTCGAGGCCCTGCTCATGACCGCTTCAACCGAGATGCCCGCCTGCCTTGCGATCGTTCTCGCCGCCGGCGAGGGCACGCGCATGCGCTCCGACAAGCCGAAGGTGCTGCACGAGGTCGCCGGGGCGCCGATGCTGGCCCACGTGCTGCGCGCCGTCGGGGCGGCCGGCGCCGACCGGGTCGCCGTGGTGGTCGGACCCGGCCGGGCCGACGTGGAGCGCGCCGCCCGGGCCGTTGCGCCGGGAGCGGAGATCGCGGTGCAGGCGGACCGGCTCGGCACGGCGCATGCGGTGCTGCGCGCCCGCGACGCCATCGCCCGCGGCGCTGGCGACGTCATCGTGGCGTTCGCCGACACGCCGCTGGTGACGCCCGAGACCTTCGCGCGGCTGCGCGCGCCGCTCCGGTCGGGCGCCGCCGTCTCCGTGCTCGGCTTCGAGGCCGCAATCCCCACGGGCTACGGACGCCTGGTGCGCGAGGGCGAGCGCCTCGTCGCGATCCGCGAGGAGCGCGACGCCTCGCCCGAGGAGCGGGCGATCACCCTGTGCAACGCGGGGCTGATGGGGCTGCGCGGCGACGTCGCGCTGGCGCTCCTGGAGCGGGTCGGCAACGCGAACGCCAAGGGCGAGTACTATCTCACCGACGTGGTGGAGCTTGCCGCCGCCGAGGGATTGCCGGTCGCGGTCGTGA
>DASPJU010000343.1:0-4048 GCA_035628475.1 Salinarimonas sp.
GCGGTCGGCCGCCGTGTCGGTGAGCGTGAGGATCTTCAGCTTCGGCAACGCCATCGGTCGCTCTCCTGACAGCCGGGTTCAAGGCCCGGGCAGAAACGAGGTCACGCCCCTATGTAGGCGTCCGCCGTTCCCGCGTCGAGACCGGAGCGTACCGGAGGCGTCAGCCGGCCTGGGCGGCAGTGAGGGGAGCCGTCATCAGGCAGACCACGCCTGTGGGCTCGTAGCGCAGCTGCACCTCACCTTTGAGCTCCGAGGCGAGGCCCCGCTCGATGAGCCGCGTGCCGAAACCGCGCCGGCTCGGCCGCTCGACGAGCGGACCGCCGCTCTCCCGCCATGCGAGGGTGAGGACGTCGTCCTCGACCTGCCAGGCGACGGCGACCCGGCCGGCCTCGCCCGACAGCGCGCCGTACTTGGCGGCGTTGGTGGCGAGTTCGTGCAGCGCCATGGCGATGGACAGGGCCATGGCCGGGGTCAGGCGCACGGGCGGGCCCGACAGGTCGAAGCGGCCCTGCCCTTCCGCCCGGTGCGGCTCCAGGGCAGCCGTGACGACGTCGAGGAGGTCCGCGCCCTCCCAGCTCTCCCGGGTGAGCACGTCATGGGCCGCGGCGAGCGCCACGAGGCGCGCCGTGAAGGTCTCCCGGGCGGCCTCCGGGGACGCGGCGGCGCGCAGGCTCTGACCCGCGATCGCCTGGACGGTCGCGAGCGTGTTCTTCACCCGGTGGTTCAGCTCATGGATGAGCAGCGTGCGCTGCTCCTCGGAGCGCTTGCGCTCGCTGATGTCGAGCCCGACCGAGACGGCGCCGATGACCCGCCCTTCCCCGTCGCGAATCGGCGCCGCGCTGGACAGCAGGGTGTTGACGCGCCCGTCCGAGAAGACGAAGTCGTATTCCTCCTCGACGATGCTCTCGCCCCGCATGGCGCGCTGGAGGGGCATCTCCCCGGGGGGCACGTCGACCCCAGCGCGTCGCAGGCGGATATGCGGGATGCCGGCCGAGCCGAAGGAGGCCTGCGAGTCCGGGTCCATCCCCATGAGCCGGGTCGCGTAGCGATTGCGCACCACGTGGCGAACCGCGGGGTCGTAGGTGAACCAGACCGCCGCCGGGACGGTGGCCAGCACCGTCTCGAGCTCCGCGGTGCGGGCGCGGGCGGCTTCCGTGGCGAGGCGCCGCTCGGTGACGTCGATCTCGACCCCGTCCCAGACCTGCCCGCCCGTCGGAAGGGTGCGCGGCGCGGAGGTGCGGCGAAACCAGCGCACCTCGCCCGAGGGCAGGCGCATGGGGATCTCGACGTCCATGGTCAGGCCGTTCTCGGCCACGTGGCTGCGCACCGCGTCGAGCAGCGGCCGGAACTCGGGCAGGACCTGGTCGTCGAGGGCGCGGAAGTCCGCCGTCGCGGCCTCGGCCGTGACGCCGTGCAGCCGCTCGACCGAGCCGCTGAGATAGGTGAAACGGAGCGTCCCGTCCGGGTCGCGCTCGGCCTGGTAGATCAGGCCGTTGGGCAGGTTGTCGGCCACCGAGCGCAGCCGCGCCTCGCTCTCGCGCAGCGCCTCCGTCACCCGCTTCTGGTCGCCGATGTCGATGGCGACGAAGGAGGTGCGCTGGCGTCCATCGGGGCCCGGCGGCAGCGGGGCGAAGGTGCCGATGAACCAGCTCACCGTGACGCCGCCCTGCTTCAGCTCGAACTCGAGGGTGAGCGGTCCGCTCCCCTCGTGGCAGCGGCGGACGGTGGCAAGCCATCCGGCGACCTCGTCCGGCGTCATGCCGATGTCGGCGAGGCTCCTCCCCGCGAGCCCACCCTCGGCAGCCCCGAGCACGATGTCGGTGGCCCGGTTGGTGAGCAGGTAGACGAGGTCGTCGCCCCGGTCCGCGACGACGCCGGTATGGAGGGGCGCCGCCTCGAACAGGGTCTGGAGCAGGGAGCGGCTCTCGCGCAGCGCCTCCTCGGCCTCGACGCGCTCCGTGACGTCGATATTCACCCCGACCATGCGCAGGGGCTCGCCGTCCACCGCGTAGAGGAACCGCCCGGAGCCCTCCAGGTGGCGCACGGCGCCGTCGGGGCGGCGGATCCGAAAGGCGAAGTTCATCTGGGTGTCGCGCCGCGCCATGGCGGACGCCATGTCGCGCTCCATGCGGACGCGGTCCTCCGGCAGGACGCGATCGCCCCAGTCCGCGATGGTGCCGCCGAAGGCGCCCGCCCCGACGCCGAAGATGCGCTTCTCCTCGTCGCTCCAGACGATGGTCCCGCCCGGGATGTCCCAGTCGAAGATGCCGATGCGGTGCGCTTCGACCGCGAGCTCGAGCCGCTCCTCGCTGCGCCGCAGGGCCTCCTCGGCGGCGCGCTGCCCCCGGAGATCCTGGAGATAGGCCACGGCGCGGGGCGGCTCGCCCGGAATGCGCGCGCCCGCGATGCGCAGGGGCACCCGCTCTCCGCCGGGGGCGATCCACTCCTTCTCGAAGGGCTCGCACCAGCCCTGCGCGCGGATCTGCGCGACCGCCGCGAGGTCGCGCTCCAGATGCTCGGGGAGCGTCGCCTGGCGCCAGTCCCAGCGGCCGGATTCGAAGTCGTCCCGCGACACGCCCGCGAGCTCCAGGGCGTAATCGTTGATCGCGACGGTGCGGCCGGTCTCCAGGTCGAAGATCGAGAAGCCCATCACCCGCGATTGGAAGAGGCCGGTGAGCAGCCCCGCGTCCAGCGGGTCGCGCCGGGCTTCCTCCTCACGGTCGAGGGCGGCGAGCGCGGCGCGCACGACCGCGTCGGCGTCCCCATGGCGCCCCGACGCGACGCGCGCCTCGAGGAGCGCCCGGGTCTCGGGCGAGAGCGTCGCGGCGCGCGGAGCGTGATCGAGCATGGGGGCAAGGTAGTCCGCCGGTCGAGCAGGGCAAGGCCGCTCCGGAATCTGCCCGCCCCGGGCGCCGCCTCACCACATGTCGAGGGCGACGCGGGCCTCGTCGGACATGCGCGACTGGTCCCAGGGCGGGTCGAAGACCATGTTGACCTTCACGTCCTTCACGCCCCGCACGGTGGCGACCGCGTTCTCGACCCAGCCCGGCATCTCGCCCGCCACGGGGCAGCCCGGCGCCGTCAGCGTCATGTCGATCGCCACGTTGCGATCGTCGTCGATGTCGACGCGGTAGATGAGGCCGAGCTCGTAGATGTCGGAAGGGATCTCGGGGTCGTAGACGGTCTTGAGCGCGGCGACGATGTCGTCGGTGAGCCGATCGATCTCCTCCGGCGGAAGCGAGGCGCCGCGCTCCAGGGCCGGCGCGTTCGGGACGGATCCATCCAAGGGGGTGGCGTCACTCATCGGGTCACCTTGCGTGTCATGCGCCGGGACATAAGCATGCCCACCTCATCCGAACAGGGTTTCGGCCCGGCGGAGGGCGTCGGCGAGCTTATCGACCTCCTCTACCGTGTTGTACAGGCCGAAGGAGGCACGGCAGGTCGACGTGGCGCCGAAGCGGTTGAGCAGCGGCATGGCGCAATGGGTCCCGGCCCGCACCGCGACGCCCTGCCGGTCGATCACGGTGGCGACGTCGTGGGCATGCGCCCCCTTCATCTCGAAGGAGATGATGCCGCCCTTGCCCCTGGCCCGGCCGATGATCCGCAGGGAATTCATGGCGCCCAGCCGCTCGTGGGCATAGGCCGAGAGAGCGGCCTCGTGGGCCTGGATCCTGTCGCGCCCGAGATCCATCATGAAGCGCAAGGCGGCCCCTAAGCCGATCACCTCGACGATGGCCGGCGTGCCTGCCTCGAAACGGTGGGGCGGATCGTTGTAGGTGATGGCGCCCTCGCCCACGTCCCGGATCATCTCGCCGCCGCCCTGATAGGGCGGCATGCGCTCGAGCCATTCGCGCTTGCCGTAGAGCACGCCTACGCCCGTGGGCCCGTAGACCTTGTGGCCCGTGAAGATGAAGAAGTCGGCGTCGAGCGCCCGCACGTCCACCGGCATGTGCACCGCCGACTGCGCCCCGTCCACCAGAACGGGGATGCCGCGCGCATGCGCGATGCGGATGATGTCCTCCATCGGCGTTACGGTGCCGAGCACGTT
>DASPJU010000344.1:0-5076 GCA_035628475.1 Salinarimonas sp.
CACCACCGTTCTTCTGCCGACTACTCTTCTGGCCGCCGATCCATTGACCCTCAAGCTGCAATTCAAGCAGGGAGAGGTGCGCCGTTACGACTTCACGACGCTGCAGAACGCGACTCAGGAAATCGGCGGGGTGAAGCAGGATGTGCAGCAGTCCAGCTCCCTCCGCCTGCGGCTTGAAGTGCAGGCGGTGAGCGAGGCGGGAGACGCAACGATTGCGGCGCACTATGAGCGAGCAACGCTGAAGTCGAACAGCGGCCAGTTCTCCGTGGATTATAACTCCGATACCACAGCGGCAGGTTCGACTCCGGGCAACCCCCTGCCTGACCTTTTTGAATCGCTCATTGGGCGGCCCTTTACCTTTACCCTTACTCCCATGGGGGAGGTGAAGGACGTGAAGGGTTACAAGGAGGCGCTGGAGGCATCATTCGCAGCAACCCGATTCCCCGAGACCCCTCCGATGCAAGCGCTCCGCGCGCAGCTCCAGCAGCAGTTCACGGAAGATCAGCTGCGCAACCTGCTGGGACGCCTATCGGTGCACCTCCCCCAGAAGGCTGTGAAGCAGGGTGATTCATGGACGAAGGAGGTGGTGCTCTCGCAGGGAATTCCCATGGCCGTCAAATCCACCTTCACGCTGGAGAAGGCAACGGCGCAGGAGATTTACCTGAGGCAGCAGGGGACGGTGACGCCCAATACTGCTGCCCCGCCGCTGGTGCATGGGAGCCTCACGCTTAAGCCGGAGCTGAACGGGACCGAAACAGGGACGACTACTCTGGACCGCGCCAGCTCCTGGCCCGTGCGCGCTTCCAGCCAACAGGATGTGCAAGGCTCGTTTCATGTCACGGGCCTCCCCGACGAGCAGACCGCCAAAATCCCTCTCACGGTGAAGACAGAGATGGGGCTGGTGGTGTTGCCGTAGATATGGCCAGCAGTAAGTTCCAATGGATGGCTTGAATGGGCCGGGAATAGGCGTCCCAGGTGGCGCCTTAAACTCATCGGCTGCTCAGCGCGCCTCCACTATTAAATGATCCAACGGAAGGATGTCCGCCGAGCTAGTCATCACACGGTCACCGCGACGACGTCCCTCTCCTCTGTCCTCACATCCGCTTCATCCTCAATCACTTCAGGCACCGGGAGCTTGGCAAGCCCGACTGCCTCCTCCACCTGCTGGGCAGCCGTGACGAGCTGTCCGAGCAGCCGGAAGTAGAGGAGATTGGTGGCCTCCACCACGCGCTCGCAGGATTGAAACACCCCCTTCAGATCAAAGGGATGAGGCATCTGGGGGAGTATGTAGTCGGCCACACTCATGGGACCGGCAGCGTGCTCGAAGGGGTAAGGCACCGGCTTGAGAGGCTCGATGATCAGGGCGAGGTAGCGATTGCACTGCTGCAGGTACTCCTGAACGCGGAGCTGCCAGCTCCGGTTTTCGGCGGAGTCCTGGTGGGACGCGAGCAGCAGCTCGAGAATGGTCGCGTGGCTTCGCAGGGTTGCGACCAAGTCGAGAACGAAGCATACAGAGCTGAAGTCTCGCAGTGTCTGCTGGACCTGTTCGACGGTGGGAGCGTCGGCGGGGAGTCGGTCGCGCACCTCCTCGCGGTGCAGCAGCCGTAGTGAGGCAACCAGCCGGCGCTGTGCGTCCTCCTTGTACTTCTCGAGCGTCTGCCTGGCCTCATTGCGGATGAGGTGGCAGGCGCGTAGGCGGCGTTCGGCTGCCGGACGCGATGGTTTATCCGGCTTGAACAGGTCGAGCGGTGGAATGAGGTCGGCGCGCAGCAGGGCGATTGAGGCCTCATAGAGGAAGATCTTCTTGCTGCTTTCGAAGAAGCGTTTGCGGGCTTCTGTGATCTCGTGCTCTGAGGTCAGAAGCCGGTGGCGCACTGCCTGTACGTCCTCCACAAGAGCTGCCGGGTCCTCCGGTTCGCGCAGCCATTCGTCCTGCATCAGGAGGGGGAAGTACGGGTTGTTAAACACCCCTTGGAAGTAGCCCCCGATCGCGTCGTAGGTGGCGAAGGTACGGCGTTGCTCCCTCACCACGGCGTCTGCGGAGTGGATGAATTCGTCGATGTTGCGCGAGCCGAGGTTTGCCTCGTGGAGCTGGCGCGTCAGCTCACGAGAGAGGGCGTGGAAGTCGCCCAGAAGTTTGCGGCTGTCTGCCTCGGTCCGATATAGGCCTGGCTCCTCGAGCTCCTCAATGCGGCGGATGCGCTCCATGGCGGCGGGGTGCGAGTCCCAGATGCTGGTTTTTTTGGCCTCCATATGCTTCTTCACTGTGGCCTGCAGCCTGGGTGGCAGATCCTCGATCGTCGCCATGACCAGCGCCATATAGTCATCGGGCAGACGCCCCTCGCGCTTCCACGCCTCGATCATGCGTTCGTAGGCAAGGTCGGTGGCGACACTCACAAGGGAAAGACGCTGGAAGAAGTCCGTGGTTCCATCACTGCCAGCGATCATGGCCATGCAGCGGTCGGCATCGAACTCCTGCTGGCGTTCTAGCTGAAGGGAGACGAGGTGGCTGCCGGCGAAAAGGGGCCAGAGCGACCAGCGAAGACACCAGATGAGCACTCTGCCGAGTAGTGGGATCAGCCCCAGAGGGCCCCATTCCTCCGTGGCACGCGCCAATGCTTCATCCCACGCATCGCGTCCAAAAACCAGGCCGTAAAAGAAGCGATTGATGCGACGGATCAGCGCCTGAAGGCGGCCACCGCCACTCTGGGCGAAGTGCCCCAACTCATGGGCGATCATGCCAGCCACCTGTCGCGTTGTCATGGTGGCCAGGAGCGGCAAACCAAGGCGCAGGACGGGCTGCGACCGGCCCAAGGCACCCAGCCAGCCGCCGGCCTGATAGGCGGATGCGTTGGCATTCAAGTCAACGTCGATGCGGACCGGGCGAGGAGCCTCGAGCCGGTCGGCCACTGCGTTGACCATCTGGAACAGGCGGGCGTCTTTCTCCGGATCAAGCGAGCGGTCGGCTTCCTCCCGCGCCGTTCCCTGCGCAACGAGCGGCTTGAGGAGGAAGATCACCACCAGGAGACAGACGCCCATGCCGGCAAAGTAGGCAGCACCGAGCAGCAACTGGAGGTAAGGGATGGCCGTGGAGAAGACATAGGGCCAAGCCAGCCACGCCCATAAGACAAGCACCACCAGCGAGAGCAGGACGAGGAGGAAGTACACGGCCACCAAGCTCACCATGACGCCAGCGACGAGCAAAGCCGCCACCTGATAACTGCCAGATGCCCTCTTCAAACCCTCCGCTGACCGCCGTGAATGCATGCGCAGGCCACCACTGTGCTAACAATTTCACACAGCTTGCCAGCTCCACAAACGATCAGCAAGAGGAAGAAGAGCGAGAAGTGTGGCGAGGTGGCCATGAGCCGGGGCCCTTACCCGGCTCACCCACCTCTCGCCCGCTCCGTTGCCTGCAGTCACTCTCTCAGATATGCGGAAGGAACGCCGTTTTCACTTCATTGGGCAGGTCAATGATGCGGTAGTCGGCCGAGTTCACGAACAGCAGCACCTGCTTCCCTTTGCCCAGCAACACCTTCGCGTGGTTATAGACCTCGTGCTCCAGCGTGGCGAACTTGCGGTTAAAGCTCTCGACGCGGATGCGCACGGTGATGAACTCGAACTCCTTCGACTCGTTGTTGAATTTGTGCTCGAAGGAGCGTGTCAGGATGTAGAAGTGGGTCTTCTTGAGGTCGAAGTCGGGCATGCAGGCTTGGAAGAACATCTCGCGCACCTTGCCAACCCACAACGCGTACATTGCGAAGTAGACGTTCCCGACGGAGTTGGTGTCCTGATACGTGGCCATGAAGGTGTAGGTGAACCACTTCCCTTCAAAGTGGCCGCGGGCATGTTCAATTTCTGCGTTGGTGTCGACCTGTTGAGCGGGGACGGCCGTAGCATCGCTGCTCGCCACCATCTGTGGCTGGATCGCCGCCAGCACCGTTGCGAGTGCCTGTGCCGCTGTTGGTTCAATCTTATGAATGACGTTGTTGAAGCTCTTGGCGACCTTTGGATCCAGCCGCGAGATCGCAGCCTCCAGCGCGTGAACGGCATTGGCGGCGGCCTTCCCTGTTACCGATTCCAAGGGTATGGCGTCGGTGGATTCGTGCTGTGGCAGCGCCTTCTGCAGATCATCCACCACGACACGACTGCTGATGACAACCAGGCCGTGGACCATGGGGATGAGAGCTCCAAGAGCCATGCACAACCAGTACTGCATGAAATAGCCGATGCCAAAGAGGCCCAGGGAGAAGGCGGCGACGCCAAATAGGGTCGACTGCGTGAAGTTGGTGAACTGCGGCTTGTAAGTGGTCCGGAAAAGGAAAACGACGGCGTAGCCTACTCCGAATGCCGCGTAGAAGGACATGAAGTACTCGAGCTGGAAGCCAAGGGGAACGGAGACTGCAGCCGTAATGACAGCGAGCAGCATGATGGGCACCGGCGACTTGAGGAGCCCTTCCGGAATGATGGTGAAGATGATATGCTCGCTCTTGCGAGTCAGCTCAGCCAGGTACCACTTCAAGGCGATGTAGCCCGAGTCGAGGGTCGTAATGATGGCGAGCATGATGAAGACGAAGTAGCTGACACGTCCGACGGTCCCAAGCGCGAGTTCCGTATCGAAGAAGAACAACGCCATCGTGCTTTTGGCGTGGAAGAGCTTGTCGAGCGTCGCGGGGAGGCTGCGATAGATCTGCTCTCCACCGGCCGGGAAGACAGTGAGGGCGGTGAGACCGTGAAAGAGGAGGATACCGCAGAACGTCAGGCCGCCGAAGAGATAGGAGAGCTGGATGCTCCCCTTCTCCTTGTGGATCTGGATGGCCCGCTGCCATTGCTGTATATCCAGCCAGGGGCCGATGATGAGGCCGCAGATCATCGGCAGCAGAAAGCCCGCGAACGACCAGGAAATCGCTTCGTTCTGACCTGCCCACAGGCCGGGGCGCCCTTCTGCGAAGCGGGTTGAGAGGAACTGCTCAAGGCTCCATGACACTCCCGCCATTGCCAACAACATGAGCACGAAGGCGGTCAGATGTGCCCACTTGATGCTCCGGATGTCGAATTGCTCGCCCAGGATCATCG
>DASPJU010000345.1:0-3687 GCA_035628475.1 Salinarimonas sp.
CGAGCCGCGTCAGTTCGCCGCTTCCGCCCTCGTCCGGTAGCGCCCGTCCGACCCCACCTGGAACATCTCCGCGATCAGGGGGTGACGCAGGGGCTCGGGGGAGTCGTCGGGCAGCAGGTTCTGCTCCGAGACATAGGCCACGTACTCGGTCTCGGCGTTCTCGGCGAGGAGGTGGTAGAAGGGCTGATCCTTGCGGGGCCGTACGGCCTCCGGGATCGCGAGCCACCATTCCTCGGTGTTGGCGAAGACGGGATCGACGTCGAAGATCACGCCGCGGAAGGGGAAGACGCGATGCTTCACCACCTGCCCGATCCCGTAGCGGGCCGCCCTCGTATCCATTGCCGTCACTCCTGCGTTCGATCCGGAGATATGCGCTCCCGGCTCGGGGTCAATCGCCTGCGGCCTCGAGGCCGAGGGCGCGGGCCTGCTCGGGGTCCCGCGCCGCGATCATCCGGGCGAGATCGTCGATCACCTTGGCCTGCTTCCAGGTGGCGTCATCCTGCATCTTGCCGTCGATCATCACGGCGCCCGTCCCGTCCGGCATGGCGGCGATGATCCTGCGGGCGAAGGCGATCTCGGCCGCGTCGGGCGCGAAGACGCGCTTGGCGACGTCGATCTGCGAGGGGTGCAGGGTCCAGGCGCCCGCGCAGCCGAGCAGGAAGGCGTTGCGGAACTGCGCCTCGCAGGCTTGCGCGTCGGAGAAGTCGCCGAAGGGCCCGTAGAAGGCCTTCAACCCGTTCGCCTGGCAGGCATCGACCATGCGGGCGATGGTGTAGTGCCACAGGTCCTGCTGGAACGCCGCGCGCTCCGTGCCGCTGCCGGAATCGGCCAGCACCTTGTAGTCCGGGTGCCCGCCGCCGACGCGGGTGGTCTTCATGCCGCGCGAGGCCGCGAGATCCGCGGGCCCGAGGCTCATGCCGTGCAGCCGGGGCGAGGCGCAGGCGATGGCGTCCACGTTCGCCACGCCCTCCGCGGTTTCCAGGATGGCGTGGACGAGGATGGGCTTGCCCACGCCGTGGCGCGCCTCGAGCTGAGCGAGCAGCTGGTCCACGTAGTGGATGTCCCAAGGCCCCTCGACCTTCGGCACCATGACGACATCGAGCTTGGGGCCGACCTCGGCCACGATCTCCATGAGGTCGTCGAGGAGCCAGGGGGAGTTCAGCGCGTTCACGCGGGTCCACAGGCCCGTGGCGCCGAACTCGTTGGCCTTGGCGAGCGCGATGAAGCCGCGCCGCGCCTCCACCTTCTGGTCGGCGGGAATCGCGTCCTCGAGATTGCCGAGGATCACGTCCACCTGCGGGATGAGGTCGGGGATCTTGGCCCGCACCTTCTCCAGATGGGGCGGCACGAAGTGAATCATCCGCTCCAGGCGCACGGGAGGCTCGCGCAAGGGCTGCGGCGCCCCGGCCGCGAGGGGCTGGAAGAAGCGGCGGGGGAGTTTCATGCGGGCTCTCCGTGCGATGCTTTAGTGCCCTCATGACGATCCTGGCGGATTTGTCCAGCGATGCAAGCTGCCATGCATCAAAAAACACGTCATCAATGATATATGCGTATGTAAAATAGTTTGCAAACATTCTACTGAGAGAGAAAGATGCGCATACGAGCTTAACAGAGGGAGCAGACCACATGACGTCCGTCGGCTTGAACCAGCCCATCCAGACCGCGCAGCTCGGCCGCGAGGTCCGCGGCGCCGGCAGCGATGCCATGAAGGAGGCCTGGGTGCGCGGAGCGCTCGATCTCGGCGACCCGCAGAAGGCGGCGGCGCGCATCCAGCAGCAGATGACGGGCGACAAGGCGAAGTTCTCGCCTCAGGAGGCGCGCCAGATGCTCACCGAGATCGCGGGCGGCAACCCGAACCGCCCCGAGACGCGCCAGGCCCAGCAGGTCCTGAACATCCTCTTCCCGAAGAAGTGACGCCGCGCGGCGGGATTGCGGGATGGCGGGAAGCCCCGTAAAGCCGGGCTCCCGCCGTCCCTCCCGCGGAGCCCGCGATGTCCGACCTCGTCGGGCTCTTCAACCTCGTCGTCCCGTTCTTCGGCCTGATCGGGCTCGGCTTCTTCTGCGGCAAGGTCGTGCGCCGGCCGGAGAGCGGGCTCGCGTGGATGCAGTTCTTCCTCATCTACGTCGCCCTGCCCTGCCTGTTCTACAAGCTCATCGCCGAGAAGCCCCTGGACGAGCTCCAGAACTGGGGCTTCGTGATCGCCACCACGCTCTCCACCTATTGCGCCTTCGCGCTGGCCTACGTGACCGGGATGTGGTTCACGCGGGGCGACATGCCCGGATCCGTGATGCAGGGCGTGGCCGGGTCGTATTCGAATATCGGCTATATGGGCCCGCCCCTGATCCTGGCGGCCCTGGGACCCGCGGCGAGCGCCCCGGTGGTGCTCATCTTCGTCTTCGACAGCCTGCTCCTGTTCTCGGTGGTGCCGATCCTCATGGCGGTGGCGGGTCTCGAGAAGCGAGGCCTCGGAGCCACCCTCCTCCAGATCCTGTGGAAGGTCGTCACCCATCCCTTCAACCTCGCGACCGCCGCGGGAATCGCGGGCAGCTACCTGCACGTGACGCTGCCGGCCCCCGTCGACAAGATGGTGAGCTGGCTCTACGGGGCGGCGGCTCCTTGCGCGCTGTTCCTGCTCGGCGTCACGGTGGCGCTTCGCCCGCTCGGGCGGGTGCCCGGCGAGGTGCCGGCGCTCGTCGTGATCAAGCTCGTGCTGCACCCCCTCCTCGTCTGGGTGCTGCTCTCGGCGCTGGGCGACTTCGAGCCGCTCTGGATCTACACCGCCGTGATCATGGCCGCCCTGCCGCCGGCGCTGAACATCTTCGTGATCTCGACGCAGTACGACGTCGGCGTCGAGCGGGCCTCGGCCTGCGTGTTGATCGGCACCGTGGTCTCGATGCTCACGCTCACGGGCTTTCTCTGGCTCGTGAAGACGGGCACTCTGCCGGCGGACCTCTTCCCGTCGCAGGCGCTCCGTCCATGACCCTCCCGCTCCAGGGCGTCACCGTCCTCGACTTCTCCACGCTCCTGCCCGGCCCGCTCGCCACCTTCATGCTCGCGGAGGCCGGCGCGCGGGTCATCAAGGTCGAACGGCCCGGCGGCGAGGACATGCGCGCCTTCCCGCCCGACGTCGCGGGCACCTCGGCGCCGTTCGCGGCTCTCAACGGCGGCAAGGAAGGCCTCGTCCTCGACCTCAAGGACCCTGCGGCCCGCGAGCGCCTGCGCCCACTGCTGCGCGAGGCCGACGTGCTGGTCGAGCAATTCCGCCCAGGGGTGATGGAGCGCCTCGGGCTGGGCTACGAAGCGCTCGCCGCGGAGAGTCCGCGCCTGATCTACTGCTCCATCACGGGCTACGGCCAGGAGGGCCCGCGCGCGATGGAGGCGGGCCACGACATCAACTACCAGGCCGTCACGGGCCTCCTGTCGCTCGCCCCCGCCATGCCGGCGGCGCTGGTGGCCGACATCGCCGGCGGGGCCATGCCGGCGGTCGCCAACATCCTGCTGGCGCTCCGCCAGCGCGACCTCACCGGGCAGGGCAGCCGGCTCGACATCGCCATGGCGGACGCGATGTTCACCTTCGCGTGGTTCGGGCTCGCGCAGGGGCACGCGACGGGGCGCTTTCCCGGAGCGGGCGAGAACATGCTGGCCGGAGGCAACCCGCGCTACGGCCTCTACGAGACCGCGGACGG
>DASPJU010000346.1:0-2367 GCA_035628475.1 Salinarimonas sp.
ACGATTCCAGACCCGGAGGGCATCGGCACGCGCGCGAGCCATGAGGGCCCAGACCCGGTGCGCGTGGCAGGCCTTCAGGGACAGGCTCGCGGCCGCGTCGTCGCCGCCGCGCCTGAAGCGGTCGACGGCACCCGCGAGGGCGTCCGCCGCCCGCTCGTGGCGGCGCATCTGGTCGGTGAGCGTGCGCAGTTCCGGCGAGGAGCGCCGTCTTGCCTTCATCGCAGGATCTCCCCCAGCAGACGGTGAATTAACGCAGGTTAGGCCATTCGGTCGCAGCGGAGCCGTTATTTTCCACACTAGGCCCATCGGCCGTGAAAGCGGCGCGATTGCAGCCGCTAGCGCGATGACATAGATCTTGTCCCGATGACGGCGCGGCGCGTCACGCTCGCTTGGATCGGAGGCTTGCGGCATGGGCCGGAACGCGGTGTCGACGCGACTGGAGAGCGGATCGCCCCTGTCCGCCACGATCCGCTCGGCCCGGCCTATGGGCATGCCGGCGCGGCCGGCCAACGACAACCGGGCCCACGGGCGGCCGCTTGAGCGCCATGGGCGTCTCCTCGGCTATGGGTTGCTGGCCGCGGCCGCGGCGGCGCTTCTCGCCATGGCAGGCCTGCTCACTGGCTGACCTGCGGCGACCACCAAGGGCGACCCCGGGCAGAAAAAAGGCCGCACTCGCGTGCGGCCCAAGTCTAGGGAGGAAACGCCCAAGGAGGGCATGCAGCGCCGCGACGCCGTCGCGTTGCTGCACTGCGAAAATAAAAATTGCCTCCATCGAAGGCAAGCTCAAAAGGGCAGCATGGCTGCCCAAAATTGTGCCCGCTGCATCTCGGCAACAGGGCCTGCTCCCTATTCCGCGGTCGCGACCTCGACGCGACCGACGCCGCTGATCCCGATCGCCGAGGCCGAGGCGCGGGATAGGTCGATGATGCGACCATGCGCGTAGGGGCCGCGATCGTTGATCCTCACCACGACCGAGCGCCCGTTGGCGCGGTTCACCACCCGGACCCTGGTCCCGAACGGCAGCGTGCGGTGGGCTGCCGTGAGGGCACCCGTGTTGAACCGCTCGCCCGAGGCGGTCTTCCGCCCCTGGAAGCCGGGCCCGTACCACGAGGCGAGCCCCTGCTGGCCGTGAGAGCGCTTGAGGCCCGCTGCGGACCGAGCCTCGGCTGCTTGCACGACGACAGGCATGGAGACGATCGCGGCCAGAGCGACGAGCCAATTGCGGCGGTTCATGCTGCATTCCCTTGCTGATTCGAAGGTCCCGCACCGTAGGGCTCGAAGCGGCGAGAATGGGGCAGAGATAAAAGTTCCGAACCTCGTCGAATTTTTCTTTAGCTCGACCTTAGCCGCTACACCTGCCTCGTTTGATTTGGCTTGACATCTCGGAACCGCCGTCTTTGGGCGCCGTTGAGCAACCAACAACCTTGTTCTGGACCGAACCCATGCACTCCCTCGAAACAAACCTCGACACGTCCTCCACCCCTGCCTCCGGGCCCTCCTTCGTGAAGGCTTCGATCGGATTCCTCACCTCCACCACTGTGGTCTCGACCGTGATGGTGCTGCTCGGGTCGCTGTGAGCCCGGCGCCCGCCGCCCCGTCCCGGGCGGCGGGCCGCCACGCTGAAACCTGGGCGTCCGGACCCTGTTGTCCTTGAGGAGACGATGAAACGATAAGGCCGATCGGCCAATTTTCAGGTGAGATGATGCGCGTTTTTCAAAGAGATTTCGAACCGGGGGCCACCTCGGGAGACCGGCGGATCCGCCGCGCGGACAACCCCATCCTTGAGCGCGTCGGCAAGGACCTCAGGACGGTCTACGCCCCCTTGATCCGGGAGCCCCTGCCCGGCGAGTTCGCGGCGCTCCTGCGCAAGCTGGAGGAGCGGGACACGCCCTGATCCGCTCTCGCCTTTCCGCGCGAGCCCATTAAGCTCGGTCCTCCGGAATCGGAGGGCCCCTCATGACCGACCCCACCCGCCTCGACGGCGCGGCGCTCGCCGCGGCATTCCGGGCCGGGGGTCTCTCCCCAACCGAGCTGACGGACGCGCTGCTCGACCGGATCGACGCCCTCGAGCCCGCCGTCAACGCCTTCGTCCTCGTCGACCATGCGGGCGCCCGTGCCGCGGCGGCGGCCTCGCAGGCGCGCTGGCGCCGGGGCGAGCCGCTCGGCCCCCTCGACGGGGTGCCAGTCACGATCAAGGACAACATCCTGTGGGCCGGCCATCCGATGCGCCGGGGCAGCCGCACCGCGTCAGACGATCCCGCGACCGAGAGCGGCGCGCGATCGCCGAGGCGGGTGAGGAGGGACGCGGCGTACTCGCCGGGCGTATCGACGGGAATCGAAAGGTCAGCGCTCATGATCGCGAAAGCA
>DASPJU010000347.1:0-2280 GCA_035628475.1 Salinarimonas sp.
TGCGACGAGCGGACCGTTGCCCGACAGAAAGACGCTGTAGAGCTCGCTGTTCTTGTCGAAGTGCTTGGTAGCGATGTTGAGCCCCACCAGCGTCTTCCCCGCGCCGGGCACGCCGGTGACAAAGCAGATCGCTTTCTCGCGCCTCTCCCGAGACGATTGGATGATCCGGCAGACCGCATCGGAGGTGTCGGTAAGATTCCTCGCCCCCGCATCGCGGCGCGAGATGTCCGAAACGGAGTGGCTACCGTACAGCGCGAGCGCCGCTTCGACGATCGTCGGTGTTGGGCTGTACCGCCCGCACTCCCACATCGCGGCATCAATGGTTGGTGCCGGATCATCGTGGAACGCGAGTGCTTGCGCAATGGCGGCCCCCAAGTCCGCCGCTGCGGCCGGGATAGGCCGCATCAGCCCGTCGCCATGCGCTGTTGTGGCGACGATGATCGGAACCGAAGCCGCCCGCGTGGCAACGAGGATCGGAGCCACCGTGCACACGTGGCTCGTCTCATGGAAGTTCTTGAGGTCGAGCGCATAATCCCACACCTGGTCGAGAGCGCCCGCGCCAAAGACCGACTCGCCCACCTTGAACTCGATGACGAACAGGACGTGGCGGATGACGGCAACTACGTCGATTCGCTTTCCCACACGCGGCACGTTGAACTCGAAGTAGACCTTGCCTCCCTCACCTCGATAGGACCCCAGAGCTTCCCGCAGGATGGCGATCTGTTCGAGCCAGGCATCCCGCTGGGTGGACTCGATTCGAAACTCGCTTCGCGTCGCGAGAAGCCCCACCACTTCCTCGGGAGCGCGATCCAGGAACGCGTCGATGGTGTCGTCGTAGTAGGCGCGGTGGATCACAGGGATGCACATTACCTGGCATCGGCTCTGCCTGCACGCAGGCCACTGGCTGGGCCCGGTGTCGAGTGTCGTGACGGTACCCAACCGTCAGCCGGGGTATCGGCCTAGGTTCTGTCTCACGGATGGAGCGTTCGGCGCGTGTACGGCGCGGCGTTCGGCGCGTGTGAGGCATGGCGCTCTGGCAACGTGGCGGTCATGATGGTGGTCGGCATGGAGGCCGACGACCATGGGAAAGCGGTACGAGCTGAGCGACGAGGCGTGGGAGCGGATCGGGCCGTTGATGCCCGGGCAGGGGCGCGGCGGGAGGTGGAGCGACCACCGCACCCTGCTCAACGGCATCTTCTGGGTCCTCAACAGCGGCGCGCCCTGGCGCGACCTGCCCGAGCGCTACGGCCCCTGGAAGACCGTCCACGGTCGCTACCGCCGCTGGACGCGCGAGGGGCTGTTCGACCGCGTCCTGCACGCGCTGCACCTGGCGCTGGACCGGGAGGGCCGCATCGACTGGAGCCAGTTCAACGTCGACGGATCGAGCATCCGCGCCGACCGCTCCGCCGCCGGCGGCCGGAAAAAAAGCTCGCCCGCGAGCCGGAAGACCACGCCCTGGGACGATCCCGGGGAGGCTTTGGCACGAAGCTTCACCTGGTGACCGACGCCCGCGGCGTGCCGCTGGGGGCGCTGGTGACGGCGGGGCAGGAGAGCGAATCGAAGCACTTCGAGGCGGTGATGGACACCGTCCGCATCGCCCGGCGGCGGCGGCCCGACGCGGTGGCGGGGGACAAGGGCTACAGCGCGGGGCGGACCCGCGCCTGGTGCGCCCGGCGCGGGATCGAGGCCGTGATCCCGACCCGCCGCGACGAGCGACGCCACCCCTTCAACCGCCGGAAGTACCGGCGCCGTAACGTGGTCGAGCGGTGCATCGGGTGGCTCAAGTGCTGCCGCCGTCTGGCCACCCGCCACGAGAAACTGGCTACCTCCTTCCTGGCCATGGTCAAGCTGGCGATGATCCAACGCTGCCTACGGCTCCTCGATCCGTGAGACAGAACCTAGTGCGCCCAGGCCAGCATCAGCGCGGCCATGGCCGCCATGCCGAGGTCCTCCACGAGGGTCACCGTCGTCATCGGAAGGTTGAGCGCGGTCCCCAGGCACGCGCAGCGGATTCGGTTCTTCTGGAGCAGGGCGCGCACGACGCCGACCGAGCCCACGATCATGAGCACGAGCGTGACCGCGTTCACGACCGTGAGCTGCCAGCGCAGGAGGTAGGCCACGCCCAGGGCGAGCTCGACGAAGGGGTACGCCAGGGCCCAGAGCCGCGACCGCCGGGCGATCACGTCGTAGGACCGGTACGCATCCGCGAAGCCGCGGAGGTCCAGGAGCTTGAAGAACGAGAACACCAGGAAAAAACCGGCCATGAAGTCGAGCATGAGG
>DASPJU010000348.1:0-2802 GCA_035628475.1 Salinarimonas sp.
CGTGGAGCAGAGCCGGTTGGTGTAGCGGCCGGGTTGAAGGGGCGGGGCTTTTCAGGCATACACCCCCGCTTCCCGTTTCGCGGCGCTCCTCAAGCGCCCCAAGCCTCACGAGAGTCCCATGGCCGTTCCCAAGCGAAAAACCTCTCCGTCGCGCAGGAACATGCGCCGTTCCCACGACGCCCTGAAGGCCAATGCCTACGTCGAGGACAAGGACACCGGCGAGCTGCGCCGTCCGCACCACGTCGACCTGAAGACCGGCATGTATCGCGGTCGCCAGGTCCTGAAGGTGAAGACCGAGGCCTGATCCCGTCCGATCGGGACCCCTCCCGAAGGCCGGCCCCGCAAGGGCGCCGGCCTTTTCGCGTTTGCGGCCGGCCGGTTCCCTCCCCTCGCGCCATCGCGCTTGACCCCGTCGCGCCGCCCGCCCCAATGTGGCGCCGCTTTGGATCGGGGAGCGACGATGCGGTTGTGGGGTCTCGTGGGCGCGACGCTGGGCGTCGTCTTGGCGGCCGGGGCGGCCCGGGCCGAGATCCGGATCGACGAGGCCCGCATCGCCGCCGGCGAGCTGCGGGTGACGGGCCGCGCGAGCGCGCGCAACGCCACCGTCACCCTCGACGACGACATCGCCGCGACGAGCGACGCGCAGGGCCGCTTCCGCTTCCGTGTGGCCTACCTTCCCCAGGGCTGCACCGCGATGGTGCGGGCGGGCGGGGAATCGCGGGAGATCGTGATCGCCAATTGCGCCGCGGCGGGGCCCCCGGGGCCCAAGGGCGACAGGGGCGATCGCGGCGAGCCCGGCCCGGCCGGTCCCATGGGGGCCGCCGGCCCGATCGGCGCCGCGGGTTCCGCGGGCGAGCGCGGACCTGCCGGGGAGCGCGGGCCCGCGGGCGAGCGGGGCGCCGACGGGGCACCCGGCCCTGCCGGTGCTGCGGGAACGCCGGGCCCGCGCGGCGAGCCTGGTCCCGCCGGGCCCCCGGGCCCGCCCGGGCCCGCCGCGCCGCTGAACCTGCGCGTGGTGCGCGTCGAGGGCTGCGCCCAACCCTATTGCGAGGCCCTGTGCGAGCCGGCCGAGACGATCCTGTCGGCCTATTGCCTGCGGGCCGGGCCGCCGACCTTCACGCGCCGCGAGTCTGGCGAGCCCGTGGCGATGTGCCCCGCGAGCAGCGCCGGCATCACGGCCTTCTGCTGGCGCCCGTGACGCGCGCGCCTCAGACGCGCGCCTCCGCGGACGCGTCCGGGCGGTCGGGCCCCCCGTCCGCGCGCGGGTCCCGGCGCAGCTGGCGGCGGGAGCGCTTCATCAGGGCGATGGAGGCGCGCAGCGTGCGCTCCAGGCGGGCGAGATCGACGGATTCGGCGATCACCATCGCCGGCATGGTCTCTTGCATCATGGTCCTCGGGTCTGCCCGTCGTTCTCGCGCGGCGGGCTTCAGACTGGAGCGGAGACGAAGCGAACAATCGGGCCACAATGTGACCTTGCGTCAGCGGAGGAGGAGACGGGCATGATCCTGGAAATCGCGCAGATCGACGTGAAGGCGGGCATGGAGGCGGTTTTCGAGGAGGGCGTCGCCAAGGCCGCGCCGCTGTTCCGGCGCGCCCGGGGCTGCCTCGGCATGGAGCTGCAGCGCTCCATCGAGATCCCGACGCGCTACCGCCTCTTCGTGCGCTGGGAGACCCTGGAGAACCACACGGTCGACTTCCGCGGCTCGGAGGATTTCGGGGCCTGGCGCGCGCTCGTCGGGTCCTGCTTCGAGCGCCCGCCCGAGGTGGAGCACACGCAGGTGGCGCTCAAGGGGTTCTCGTCGATCCCGGCATGACGGGCGCGCCGCGTTGACGGCGCGCTCGCGAAGCCGTTTAAGCGTCGGTCTCACCTCACCGAGACCACGCCCATGATCGATCCCGAGACCCTGCGCACGGCCGCCGCCTGGCCTTTCGAGGAGGCGCGCAAGCTCGTCGCCCGCCTCGAGCGCACGGGCAAGGGCGAGGCGGTGTTCGAGACGGGCTACGGCCCCTCGGGGCTCCCGCATATCGGCACCTTCGGCGAGGTGGCGCGCACCACCATGGTCCGCCGTGCCTTCGAGACCCTCACGGAGGGCCGGATTCCCACCCGGCTGGTGGCCTTCTCGGACGACATGGACGGCCTGCGCAAGGTGCCCGACAACGTGCCGAACAAGGAGGCCCTCGCCGCGGCCCTGCACAGGCCGCTGACCCAAGTGCCCGACCCCTTCGGCACCCACGAGAGCTTCGGCCACCACAACAATGCCCGGCTGCGCGACTTCCTCGACCGCTTCGGCTTCTCCTACGAGTTCCTCTCGGCGACCGAGTGCTACCGGTCGGGCCGCTTCGACGCCACGCTGCTCAAGGTGCTCGAGCGCTACGACGCCGTGATGGCGATCATGCTGCCGACGCTCGGGCCCGAGCGGCGCCAGACCTATTCGCCCTTCCTGCCCGTCCACCCCGTCACCGGCCACGTCATGCAGGTGCCCGTGGAGGAGCGCGACGTCTCGGCCGGCACCATCGTGTGGCGCGATCCCGCCAGCGGGGAGCGCTTCGAGACCCCCGTCACGGGCGGCGGCGCCAAGCTGCAATGGAAGCCCGACTGGGCCATGCGCTGGGTGGCGCTGGGGGTCGACTACGAGATGGCGGGCAAGGACCTCATCGATTCCGTGAAGGTGTCGGGCGCCATCGCGCGGGCGCTCGGGGCCGAGCCGCCGGAGGGCTTCAACTACGAGCTCTTCCTGGACGAGACCGGGGGCAAGATCTCGAAGTCGAAGGGCAACGGGCTCACCATCGACGAGTGGCTCA
>DASPJU010000349.1:0-2387 GCA_035628475.1 Salinarimonas sp.
TCGCCTGCACAAGGTCTCCGGCTTTGCTCTTATCGATACGTTGACGCAGGCAGCAGGATCTACCACGGTCGCCGCCGCTCGTGGGATTCGGAGCGGAGAATTTGCCTCTTTCATCCGCGTGGCAGAGCTGAATCTCGTCGGCATGTTTGCCTACAACACAAACACTCATGAAATCGTCTATGCGAATGAGCGCCTGGCCGAAATCCTTGGCTATACGAAGGCCGACCTGAACAAAGCGGGAGCCAAGTGGCCAGCTTATCATGATCACGAAGACTGGCATCACGTCGCGGAGCTTCTGGCGGAACAGCAGCACTCGCGTCTTCCCATCCGACGCCCCATCAGCTTCCGCCACCGAGCAGGACACAAGGTGCCTACTTTCCTTGCCCTCCTGCCTCCGCAGGAGAACTCCGCCCAGGGCATTGGAGCGGTCGTCGATTTGACGGATATCACCCAGGCCCGCGAGGCGCTTCGTATCGCTGAGGCTACTTTTGAAGGCTTCCTGGAGAACATGCCCCTGGTTGCATTCGTCAAAACCCTCGACGGCCGTTACCAGCATGTAAACCAGGAGTTCCTGCGGGCCACCCGACGAAAGCGCGAGGAAGTGGTCGGCCGGACAGACGCCGAGCTGTTTGGCCCGGATCAGGCTGAGGCTTTTGCCCTGATCGACCAGGAGCTGGTAGAAAGCGGGGAGTCCCATGCGATTCCTGATCCCCGCTTCAGCGCCGATGGCACGCGGATCTACATGAACACGCGCTTCCTCCTGCGCGACCCGGCTGGGGCGCCGCGTGCCCTCTGCGGCCTGGCCATGGACGTCACGCGCGAGAAAGAAACGGAGATGGCCCTGCGTGCGAGCGAAGAGCGGCTCAGCGCCGCCCTCTCTGCCGCCGAAGTAGGGACGTGGTTTATTGATCTGCGCCGTGGCGTCGAAATCCGGGACGCCGCTCTCAATCGGCTCATGGGACTTCCCGCGGTGGAGACTACCAATCCCATCGGAGCAGCCGAGCAGCATCTGCACCCTGACGATGTCCAAGTCTTCCGGACGGCGGCAGAAGCGACACTACGAGATGGGGCCGTCTTCGACGCCGAGTATCGTGTCATCCGCCCTGGGGGCATGGTGCGCTGGTTCCGCGGCCGGGGGCGCAGCGTTTTCGACGCTCAGGGAAAGCCTCTGCTGCTGGCGGGTGCGGCCATCGACCTAACCGAACGTAAAGCTACTGAGCTGGCCCTGCGTCTTAGTAATGAACGATACCAGATCCTCTCCCGCGCGACGAACGACGTGGTGTGGGATTGGGATGTCTCCCATGATGTGATGTGGTGGAATCAGGGGCTCGAATCCGTTTTCGGCTATCAGGATGCAGAGGGTCGTTCAGCATCGGCCTGGTGGCTAGATCGGATCCATCCGCAAGACCGTGAACGCGTTGCCTGCAACCTTCAGGTTGTCATGCAGAAGACGCTCCCCCAATGGCGCGAACAGTATCGGTTCCTGCGCGCCAACGGCACTTACGCTTATGTTCTCGAGCGCGGTTCCGCGAGCTATACACCGGAGGGGCAGCCGCTCCGCCTCATGGGGGCGATGGCTGACATTACCGAGCTCAAGGAGAAGGAACGCGCCCTGCAGGAAAGTGAGGAGCGCTTTCGAGAGATCAGCGATATTGGCATCATGGGTATCGCCTTCTTCAACCGCGATGGAGTCATAACGGATGCCAATCGTCGCTTCCTCGAAATCATCGACTACGACAGGAATGACCTTCGTCACCGAGAGATCCAATGGCGGCGCCTGGTGCCGCCGGATCAGTGGTCCCGCATGGAGGAAATGTTCATCGAGTTAGAGGCAAGTCGGCGGCTCGACGCTCGAGAACATCTGCTGATGCGCCACGACGGCACCCGTTTCTGGGGCCTCATCGGTTGCGCGGTGCTGCAGAGCGGCCAGCGGGCAGCCTTCGTGCTCGACATCAGCGCTCAGAAGGCGGCGGAGCTCCGCCAGCGCTTCCTTATCCAACTCGCTGATGAAACTCGCGGCCTTGAGGATCAGGAGGAGGTGCTCATAACAGCCGAAACTGAAGTTGGTCGCCACTTCAAGGTCTCCCGCGTCGTCTTTGGCGAAATCGACGAGGCAGGTGAGCACGTCCAGGTGCAGCACGATTGGTGCAACGGCGTGGCAAGTGTGGCCGGAAGACACCGGCTTGAGGACTTCGGACCGGAGTTGGTTGCTGAATTGCGCGCCGGCCATACGATCACCGTCGAGGACACCCGTTTTGACTCCCGCACACGAGAGGTCGCTCAGGCAGCCTTCGACGCCATCGAAACCCGCGCACTCCTCTGTGTCCCTCTCGTGAAGAACGGCCGCTTCGCCGCCCTCCTCGCGTTGAATCACCGCCTCCCGCGTA
>DASPJU010000350.1:0-3758 GCA_035628475.1 Salinarimonas sp.
CAACGAAGATCAGCGCCAGGATGATCTCGTTGATGCCGCGCATCACGTTGAGCACCTGCCGCATGAAATGGAACACGGCCGGATGCGGCGAGATGTTGCGCGCGGCGAGGAAGCACACCGGCACCGCGAGGATCACGCCGAGCAGCGTGCCCCAGATCGCGATCTGGATCGTCTCGATGGCGGGCTTGACCAGCTTCTGGATGAAGTCCCAGTTGGGCGGGAACATGCGGGCGACGAAGTCCGCCATCCACGGCGCGCCCTTGGCCAGCTCGGTGATGCTCAGCTGGCTGCCGATCGCCGCCCACCACAGCACGCCCGCGCCGAGCACGAGGGCGACGGCGTACTTCCACCACCCTTCGTTGCCGCCGCTCTTGCCGACGAAGAAGTCGTAGCGTCCGATGCCGATCATGCTTGCTCCAGTGCGAGGGCCTGCGCGGCGCGCAGCGGGTCGCCGCCGGCGGCGGCTTCTTCTTCGGGTGGAGGCTCGGCCAGTGCTTCCTCCAGCCCGCCGGGGTAGATGCGATGCAGCACGTCCTCGGTCAGCTGCTCGGGCGTGCCTTCGAACACCACGCGCCCCGCGGCGATGCCGACGATGCGCTGCGCGAACTCGCGCGCGAACTCCACCTGGTGCAGGTTGCAGATGACGGCGATGCCCGAGTCGCGGCTGGCCTGCTGCAGGTAGCGCAGCACGTTGCGCGAGGTCTTGGGATCCAGGCTCGCGACCGGCTCGTCGGCCAGGATGACCTTCGGCCGTTGCGCCAGTGCACGGGCGATGCCCACGCGCTGCTTCTGCCCGCCCGAGAGCTCTGCCGGATAACGGTCCGCGTTGTCGGCGAGGCCCACCAGGTCGAGGAGCTCGGCGACGCGGGCGGCGGCCGCGCGGGGCGCGACGCCCGCGAGCTCCAGGGGCAGGGCCACGTTGCCGGCGGCGGTGCGCGAGGACAGCAGGTTGAAGTGCTGGAAGATCATGCCGATGGAGCGGCGCGCCTCGCGCAAGGCGGCCCCGCCGAGGCGGGAGATCTCGCGCCCGTCCACGATCACCCGGCCCTCGCTGGGGGTCTCGAGGCCGTTGACGAGGCGGATGAGGGTCGACTTGCCGGCGCCGGAGCGGCCGATCACCCCGAGGACGGCGCCGGGCGGCACCGCGAGGTCGACGCCGGCGAGCGCCGTGACGGGCCTGGGGCCCGCCGTGAAGGTCTTGGACACGCCCTCGAGGCGGATCAGCGCGGCCTCGGCGGAGGCCTCCGCCGCAAGGGCGGCGTGACGGACGGGAGCGTTCATGGGGGAAACCGTGAGCGAGGCGCGGGCGGCTGCGGGGACCGATGCCCGACGGCAGGGGACGCCATTCGTCAAAGCGGACGACGTACTCTCAGAGGTCGAGCGCTCAGGCGCGGGAACAGCGGGGCGGGTTCATCGTGGTCTCCAGCGGGCCCTCGCGGAGCGGGGCGCTTTAGCGGTTGTTGACGCGGTGCAAGCTGCTGCTCAAATCGCCGCGGCGGCGACGCGGAGGCGTCGTGCCGGGGAACACTGGACCGGCCCGACCGGGAACGCAAGACAGATCGTACGATAAAAAGAACAAATCTGTTTGAGCGGACTGCATGGTGGCGCTGCGCGCCCTGCATGGCCGCCTCGACCCCGGGCGCGGCGGTATGGCGCACCCGGAACCTCCGGCGAGGCCCTCCGTTGGCACGCGCCTAGACCAAGCAGGAGGCCGATCCCATGACCACCGATGCCCGCGCCATCTACCAGGGCGCCCTCGTGAACACCCATGCCATGGAGCAGCAGGGCCTGCAGCAGATGGAGAAGCAGGTGGGCCGCCTGGAGCGCTATCCCGACTACGTGGCGCTGCTCAACCGCCACATCGAGACCACCCGGGGCCAACTCGCCCGCCTCGAGGCGGCCATGAGCGCCGCCGGCACCAGCCCCTCGGGCTTCAAGGAGACCGTGACCTCCATCGCCGGCCATATCGGCGCGCAGGTCCACGCGGCCTTCCAGGACGAGACCCTGAAGAACCTTTATGCGGGCTACGCCTACCAGTACGAGCAGATCGGCGCCTACCGCTCCCTGATCGCGATCGCGGAAGCGGCCGGCGAGACCGCCCACGTGGCGGCGTTCCGTCAGTCCATCCACGAGGAGGAGGCCGCGGCCCAGGCGGTGGCGGCGATCATCGAGCCGGTGACGAAGCGCTACGTCGAGCTCACGGTGTCGGGCGCCAAGGCGGACCGGTAGGGCGCTTCCTGCCGTCGTTCCGGGGCTCGGGGGAGCCGAATGCCTCCTAGGCCGCCCCGGAATGACGGGCCTTCCCTCGTCTCGATCCATTCACCGACCGCGTCCGCATGATCGCATCATTGCGTCGGGCGAAGCGGTGGCGCCGCGCGCGCGGCACGGGGCGGCCATGATGGCGGGCGAGGATCGGGGAGTGGCCGGCCGCGCGGGCGACGCGCGGGGCCGACGGGAGGCCCCCATGAAGCAGTCCACGAAACGGCGCGCCTGGCGCCTCGCCCTGCAGGCGCTCGACCGCGCGCTGGGCCGCAAGGCGATGCCCGCGGGGGGCCGCTGAGCCCTACTCGGTGGCGAAGCCCAGCGCAGCCGCAGGCCGGGCTTCGGCGGGCGCGACGCCCGGAGGAGCGGCCGCAGCGCCCGCATCCGCCACGAGGAATCCCGCGATCTCGTTGAGGCTCTCCTCGGCGAGCCGGCGCAGGGCGTCCCGGTCGAGCCCGTCCCAGGGGGTCGCGGTGCCGGCGGTCCGGATCGGCTTGGCGCCCGCGACGCGCTGGGCGCGCTGCCGGGTCGCGTCGAACACGTCCCACACGAAGGCCACCGCCGTGCCGCCGTCCTCGGTAGGCTCGGCCGAGAGATAGCCGCGCACCCGGTAGCGGGCGTCGCTCCCCGCGCCCACGAGCGTCATGCGCCGCTGCTCGGCGGCGCTGGCGAGCTCGCCCTGGAGCGCCGAGCGCACGCCCTGCGGCGCCCCCTCGATGCTCTCCACCGCGATGGGCACGCCCGGCGCGCTCACCACGCGCTCGCCCGCGCCCTGGCAGCCCGCCAAGCCCGCCGCGAGCGCCGCGCCGAGCGCCAGGATCGTGCGTGAAGCCATCTGCCCCTCCTGCCCTTCGGCAGCCCCGTTTAACGAGCTGTTTACGTGGGTCGCGGGCCGCGGTCCAGTGCGGCCCCGCTGCCGGTGCGGAACGGGTTGCCGGAGGGTTGACCGGATGAGGAGAGGTTCCCCTGTCGTTCCGGGGCGCCCGAAGGCGCCCCGGAATGACGAAGGGGTCACGCCCGGGCGGCCCGGCGGGCCTTGTGCGAGCGAGCGGCAGCCTCGCAGGCCAGCGCGCACAGGCCCGCCACGAGCCCCCAGAAGGCCGAGCCGACGCCCGCGAGGCTCATCCCTGAGGCCGTCACCGCGAAGGTGAGCACGGCGGCGAAGCGGTCGCGCTCGACGGACAGCGCGGCGCCGAGCGCGTTCGTGAGGGCGCCGGCGAGCGCGAGCCCCGCGACGGTGCGCACGAGCTCAGGGGGCAGCGCCGCGAAGAGCCCGACCAGCGAGGCACCGAACGCGGCGAGGAGGACATAGCTCAGGGCGTAGACCGGGCCCGTGAGCCAGCGCTTGCCGGGGTCGGGATGGGCATCGGGTCCGGCGCAGATCGCCGCCGTGATGGCGGCGAGGTTCATGGTGGAGGCGCCCAAGGGCGCCGTGACGAGGGAGGCGAGGCCCGTGGCCGCGAGGATCGAGCGGGCGGGCACCGGATAGCCGTTGG
>DASPJU010000351.1:0-3098 GCA_035628475.1 Salinarimonas sp.
GGCCGCGCGGCCCGCGCAGCCGCGTCGTTGCCGCGCCGGAGGCGTTCGCGGGCCAAGGGACGGCGCCGCTACCCACCCGAGGCGATCCGCTCGGCGATGCGGGTCATGTAGCCTGCCATCGCGTCGCCCATGAAGGGCAGCATCAGGAGGAGCGCGCCCAGCAGCGCCAGCATCTTCGGGACGAAGACGAGCGTTTGCTCCTGCAGCTGGGTGAGCGCCTGGAGGAGCGAGATCGCGAGCCCGATCACCAGGGTGAGCACCATGAGCGGCCCGCCCACCTTGAGGAAGGTGAGGATGCCGTCGCGGGCGACGTCGATGATGGCGGGGCCGGTCATGGCGGGTCTCGGTGCTGGGGAAAGCCGGGGGTCGCGGGCAGGAGCCGTCAGATCGGCATCCGCATGATCTCCTCGTAGGCCGCGATGACCTTGTCGCGCACGGCGACCAGGGTCTCCATCGCGGCCTCGCTCTCGGCCACCGCCGTGACCACGTCAACGATGTCGGCCTTGCCCGTGACGGCCTGGAGGGCCTGGGTCTCGGCCTTGCGGCCGGCCTGGGCGACACCATCGAGGGCGCCCTTGACGAGCCCGCCGAAATCGCCGGCCGCAGCTGCGGCGAGCCCGCCTCCGACGGCGGATCCCGGGGCCTTGCCGGCGGCGGCGCCGAGGATCTTCTGGGTCGCGGCATAGGCGCCGGCGCCGTAGGCGTTGATGACCATGGCTCGGGTCTCCCGGTCAGGCGCGCAGGATCTCGAGGGTGCGCGAGATCATCCGCCGCGTGGAGGTGATGAGGTTGAGGTTGGCCTCGTAGGAGCGCTGCGCCTCGCGCATGTCCACGGTCTCGACGAGGGAGTTCACGTTGGGCAGCTTCACCCGCCCCTCGGCGTCGGCGGCGGGGTGGCCGGGCTCGAGGCGGGTGCGGAAGGGCGCCTGGTCCGGCCGCACCCGCCCCAGCGCGACCACGCTGGCGTCGAGCTCGCGGTCGAAGCGGGGCTGGAAGGTGGGCACCTTGCGCCGATAGGGGTCGGCGCCGGGACGGTCGGCGGTCGAGTCGGCGTTGGCGATGTTCTCGGCGAGCACCCGCATGCGCCCGGACTGCGCCTTGAGCCCGGAGGCCGCGATGCCGATCGTCTTCAGGAAGTCCATGAGTCAGCCCTTCCTCAAGCGCGTCGGCCGACGGCCGTGCGCAACATCTGCAGGCTTTTCTGGTAGAGCGAGGCGGCGAGCGCGTAGTCGGCCTGGTTCTGCGAGGCCTTCAGCATCTCGTCCTCGAGGTTCACGGCATTGCCGCTGGGCGTGGTCTCGAAGCGGCGCGCGCCGCGCGCGTCCTCCCCCGGGCGTCCGGCGCCCGCAGGCGCGATGTGGCCGGCCTGCGTGAGCTGGACGCCGACGCCCCCCGCCGCGGCGCCTGCCGGCCCGAAGGCGGGGCTGCGCAGGTCGCGGGGCTTGAAGCCGGGGGTGTCGGCGTTCGACACGTTCTCCGCCAGCACCTTCTGGCGCGACTGATGCCACTGCATCCGCGTCTTGAGCATTCCGATGAGCGGCAGATCGCCGACGGCCATGGCAGGAAGCGTCCCGGTGAACCCGGCAAAATATGCCTATTGCATGGTTAACGGGCGGTTAAGCGGCCTGGCCCGTCCGGCAAGATTGATGTTGACGCCTCGTCGACGATTCTTGCCCCGGGCCGGGGGGGCGCCCATAAAGGCCTTGTCTTTCAGTGGCCCGCCGTCCCGGCGTCGTGATCATAGGGAAATCCGTGCTGTCCCAATTCGGCATCGAGGGCCGCCTCGTCCAGTACGTGGTCGCCCTGTTCATCGTCCTCCTGCTCGTGGGCCTCTTCGCCCTCGTGCTGCGTCGCATCACGGGCGGGCGGATGGGCCTCTCGGGAGGCGACCGCGGGCGGGCGCGCCAGCCCCGCCTGGGGATCGTCGACGTCTACGACCTCGACCGCCAGCGCCAGCTCGTCCTGCTGCGCCGGGACAACGTGGAGCACCTGCTCCTGATCGGCGGGCCCAACGACGTGGTGATCGAGACCAACATCACGCGGGTCGCGGGCGCCCGGCCCGCCCAGGCAGCCGAGCCGATGCCCGCGTCCGAGCGCGCCCCCGCCCCGCCCCTCGACGCGCCCCCGCCCGCGGCTCCGGCGGCCGAGCGGTCCCTGCCCCCGCCCTCCGCGCCGCCGCCCCTCGCCGAGGCGCCGCCCCGGCTGGCCGAAGGGCCGCCGCGCCCCATCCTGGAGCCGCCGGTCGGCGCGCGGGTGAACGCGCCCGAGCCGCAGCCCCAGCCGGCGCCCGCCCCCGAGGATCCCATGGGCGACCTCGTCGAGCGGGCCCGCACGCTGCGCCCCGAGCCGCCCCTGCTGGCCGACGTGACGGCGCCCGAGCCGCCGCCCCCGTCCGCGCCGCCGCGCTCCTCGGGCGCCGTCATCGCGACCCCGCGCCCGCCGGGGCCGAACCCGCCGCGCGCCGCGACCGGCGACGCCGCGGTGCTGTCGGACGTGGCGCGCCAGCTCGAGGAGGCGCTGCGCCGCCCCGCCCCGGCGCCCATGGCCGCGCCGGCGACACCCGTCGGTCCGCCGCCCCCCGAGCCGCCCGTGGCCGTTCCAGCGCCCGCAGCACCCCCGCCCCGGCCGGCGCCGCCCCCCCCTCCCGCGGCGAGCCGCCCCGCCGAGCCGCCGCGCCCAGCGCCGGTCGCCGCGCCCGAGGCGCGCGCCGAGCCTCCCGCGTCCCCTCCCGCGCCGCCCCATCCGGCCGCCGCGCACAAGATCGATCCCTTCTCGGTCGACGAGATCGAGGCGGAGTTCGCGCGCCTTCTCGGCCGCTCGACCGACAAGACCTGACCCAACGTGAGCGGCACGGCGCCGCGCGCAGGCCCCTTGCGCCGGCGGGGCGGCCCGGCCAGGGTCGGGTCCGCCCACCTTGCGCGAATCAGGCCTGCCATGATCCGTCCCGCCCCGGCCGGCGCGAGAGCGCGTCGTGCTCCGTCCCGGATTGCCCTCCTGGCGCTGGCGCTCGCCGGCGTGGTGGCGGCGGGCGAGGCCTGCGCGCAGTCGCTCTCCCTCGATCTCGGCCCCGGCGGCGGCGTCACGGAGCGCGCGCTCCA
>DASPJU010000352.1:0-2407 GCA_035628475.1 Salinarimonas sp.
GGCGCCGATCAGGCGCCGCAGCGCCGTCGGGTTGCGGGCGTCGTACTTCGCCTGCATGTCCACGTTGGCCAGCGCCGAGGCCGCGGCCACGATCGCCTTGTAGTTCTTCGGCAGCTCGTTGAACTTGGCGTTGTTGATGAAGAAGTGGAGCGCCGGCCCGCCCTCCCAGAAGCCCGGGTAGTAGTAGAAGGGCGCCACCTTCGCGAAGCCGAGCTTCTCGTCGTCGTAGGGTCCGACCCACTCCGCCGCGTCGATGGTGCCGCGCTCCAGGGACGGGTAGATCTCGCCGCCGGGCACCTGCTGCGGCACGACGCCGAGCTTGGCCAGCACCTGGCCGCCCAGGCCGCCGATGCGCATCTTGAGGCCCTGGAGATCCGCGACCGTCTTGATCTCCTTGCGGAACCAGCCGCCCATCTGCGTGCCCGTATTGCCGCCGGGCAACGCGTAGATGCCGTGCTTGCCATAGAACTCGTTGAGCAGATCCTGGCCGCCGCCGTGGTAGAGCCACGCGTTCATTTGGCGGGTGTTCAAGCCGAACGGGATAGCCGTGCCGAAGGCGAAGGTCGGGTCCTTCCCGACATAGTAGTAGGAGGTGGTGTGGCCCATCTCGAGGGTGCCGTTGCCCACCGCGTCGGCGAGCTGGAAGGCGCCGACGATCTCGCCCGCCCCGAAGGGCTGGATCTGGAACCGCCCGTCCGTCGCCTCCGACACGAGCTTCGCGAAGACCTCGGCGGCCCCGTAGATGGTGTCCAGGGATTTCGGGAATCCCGAGCTGAGGCGCCAGCGGATCTCCGGCATCGATTGGGCGATGGCGGGCGCCGCGATCGTCGTGGCGGCGGCCGCGCCGGCCGCGGCGGAGGCAAGGAAGTGTCGGCGTTTCATTCGGGCGTTCCCTTTTTCGTTGACCCGAGAAGGATGAGGCCTCGACACCACATGAACGTTGCGATTTGGCGCGCGCAGGAGCCATGGGGCGCAAGGAACGCGGCGGACCGGGCCGGTCGCGAGCGTCATCTATGCACGGGCGGCGCTGGATAGCCCGGGCCCGGGCCACAACCGCGGTCACGCCCGGGTTGCGGGCGGTCCCCCTGGCGGCCGGGCGAAGGGCATTCTGCGTTCCAGCGCCAAGCTGCCGCTCGGGCAGCTCCGGAAGGCTTTGAACCGGGTGCCCTTGCATGAAACCCGTGTAAATCTCGGCTCTGGCGAATAGATCTTTCTATTGTCGCTACGACCCGGCCACACTTCGCAGGGGCGTTTGCTCGCGTTTAAAATCATCCTTAACGGTCAGGTGCGAGTCTTTGCCCAAACGTCATGCTTGAATCGGGAGCAACGCCCAATGTCCCCTTCGCCGATGATGAAAACGATGCTGGCGGACCCGGAGCCGGGTCCGGACGCGGGGTCGCCCGTCCAGCGTGTGATCGCGGTCCTCCGCGAGCGCTACCACAACCGCTGCCATACGGGCGAGGCGATCCGTGAGCAGCACGGCAACACGCTGCAATGGATCGAGAACCAGCCGCCCGACGCGGTGGTCTATCCCGCCACGACCGAGGAGGTGTCGGACATCGTCCGGCTGTGCGCGGCCCACAAGGTGCCCGTCATCCCCTTCGGCACCGGCAGTTCGCTGGAGGGCCACGTCAACGCCCCCCACGGCGGCGTCACCTTGAACATGTCGCTCATGAACAAGGTCGTGGAGGTCCATGCCGAGGACCTCGACTGCGTGGTCCAGCCCGGCATCACGCGCAAGCAGCTCAACGAGCACCTGCGCGACATGGGCCTGTTCTTCCCCATCGATCCGGGGGCGGATGCCTCCATCGGCGGCATGGTGGGGACGCGCGCGTCGGGCACCAACGCCGTGCGCTACGGGACCATGAAGGACAACGTGCTCTCCCTGCAGGTCGTCCTTCCCTCCGGCGAGGTGATCACCACGGCACGGCGCGCGAAGAAGTCGTCCGCCGGCTACGACCTCACCCGCCTCTTCGTGGGCTCGGAGGGCACGCTCGGCATCGTCACCGAGATCACCCTGAAGCTCCACGGCATCCCCGAGGCGATCGCGGCCGGCATGTGCCCGTTCCCGAGCGTCCAGGCGGCCTGCGACGCCGTGATCCTCACGATCCAGACGGGGCTGCCAGTCGCCCGCATCGAGCTCCTCGACGCCCTCCAGGTCAAGGCCTGCAACAAGTACTCGAAGCTCGACCTCCCCGAGACGCCGATGCTTTTCGTGGAGTTCCAGGGCACGGACGCGGGCGTGAAGGAGCAGGCCGACCGCTTCGGCGAGATCGCCGCGGAATGCGGCGGCGGGCCGTTCGACTGGGCCACCAAGGCCGAGGACCGCTCCAAGCTCTGGCAGGCCCGCCACGACGGCTATTGGGCCGCCATGGCCCTGCGCAACGGCGCCAGGTGCATCTCCACC
>DASPJU010000353.1:0-4198 GCA_035628475.1 Salinarimonas sp.
ACGGATTTTCAGTCCGTTGCTCTACCAGTTGAGCTACCTGGGCTGATTTGCCCAGGTTATGTAGCACAGTGCGTCTCCTGTCCGCAAGAATGCGGCGTTCGGGGTCTACTGCCTGCGACGACGCCCGGAGGGCGGGCCAGATCGGCCAGCGCGCGCCGAGAACTGTGCTGGACCCGAGGCGGGGGCCAATCTCTGGCCCGCTCTTCGAGCGTCGTCATTCATGCGATCCAGCACGGGCATAAATATAGACGGGTCGCGTCGGCGGAGGCAACCGGAACTTGAGATCTGCGCCACAGGTTTGGCGCTGTGTCCACGCCGTGCGACTACACGGCGCTAATGGAGCGTCCCGTCATCCGCCGCGCCCCCGCTGCTCCATTCACGCTCATGTTGATGGTACGGCTTCCACGATCTTCGGGGCGATGGCGGGTGACCTTCGTCAGCCATGATCGGGTCGTGCGCGACCTTGTAGTGGTTGATTCCCTGAACGAACAACCTGTCCTTGTCCAGGCTCAAGAGCACGTACGGTTCTCGCGCATGCACGATGAATAGACCGCAGGCCTCTAGGATTTCGAACCGCGGCAAACCGACGCCCCTTACGAGCTCCTCGAGCTGCCCACTGCGGGGGGTGTCGCCAGGTACGTAGATGGCTTTTTGCACACATTGTAGGCCCGGGGGCAGTATCGCGATCTCTCGCGCATGCGTCGCCTCAGCATGGCCTTCGAGCTCGTAGTACCCGTACTCGTCGACCACGTGCTCAACAGCATCTTCCGCGCTGCGAGCGATCAAGAACCAATCGTCTTGATTCGCGGGCGTGGTGATCCAATAAAGCCGGAGGGGGGCCAGCACGGTCATGGCGCGCACGATGCCCGAGCGCGTCGACACATGGGAAGACTGAACGTTCGGCGATGTGCGGCGGGGTAGGGCTATCGGCGCCTGTCAGGCCACCGTGCTGCGATGGACTTCTCTAGCCGCTCCGGCGCGAGCTCGCGAAACAGACATCCGCAGGAACGGGTTGAGCCATGGGTCAACCCATCACGTCGGACCTCTTTCTCCGTGCCGCAGTCACATCGAACCCGCCACCACGTAACCTTGCCTTCACGCATCGGCGCGGGCCCAGTGACGAGGAGGCGGCCGAAACGCTGTCCGCTGAGGTCCTTTCGAATCCGACGGGCGCACGTACACGAGGCGGTGCCAGCGACGATGTGCCGCCTTTGCTTGACCACGATCGCGCCGCACTCAGTGCACTCGCATTCCCACATCGCCATCGCCAGCGCGCGATCATTCCCCTGACGGCGGGTGGTCGTGTACGCACGAACGATGAGGGTGCCTGACGTGCGACCTATCAGGTTCCGCACATGGCCGAGCCGGGGATCGCGCGGCGGCGCTTGATCTGTCATGGTCAACCTACGAGCGCGAGCGGTGTCCGCATGTTTCTGATCCGTTCAGTGACGTGACGATACACCCGCTCGAGCATCCGTTGGTCCTTGTGGCCCAGCCAGAGCTGGATATGCGCCGGCTGATACCCGCGCTCCGTCAGCCATGTCGCGCATGAATGTCGCAAGCCGATCGGCGATATCGCTGGCACCCCGGCCCTGTCGGCCAGGTTCTTCAGGGCCTTGTTGGGGTGGCCCATGTTTCGGCCGGCGATTAGGTCGCGAGTGTGCGGCTGCAGGTTCGTTTTCCGCTCAACCAAGATCTTGTAAAGCTCTTCAGGCACCTCAAGCGGCACAGGGACCTCGTCGTTCTTGGTGTTCCGCCGAATCCATGTTCGGTTGAATTCGTTGAAGTCCTGCCATCGCATGCGGTTTAGGTCGCTCGTGTGCATCCCGGTCCAGAAGCCGACGGCAATCCAAGTGCGGAAGTCGTCGTCGTCGCACTCCGCATGGACCTTCTCCCAGTCCTCTATGAGCCAGTAGTTCCGCAGCGGCCGCGGGCGTTGCTTGATCGTAGGAAACTGCGGGATGTCTCTGATCAGCTTCCGAGCTCGCGCGTGCTTCATGGCCATATGCAGTGTTGAAAGCCGTTTCCGCACGCTCTCAGGAGAGAGTCCCCGGCGCAGTTCGTCGCGGTAGTAGGCGAGCAGTTCGTCATGCCCGATATCGCCGATCGGGGTCGTCTCTCCGAAGTACCCCATCAGGTAGCGCGAATGACCGACGTGCATCTCTAGCGTGTGCTGCTTCTTGCAGCCGATGTCCGGGAACACCAGAACGTTCTGGATCAACGACGTCAGCACCGCGCGCAGGGTATCTCCTGTCGAGATGCCGGGGAGCTCTAACTGCTGCTGCACGCTCTGGCGCCTCCCTAGTTCGTGGTGCCCGCCACGTGCTCGATAAGCGCCGCCATACCCACGTGCCCCCGACGGCGCACCTCGTGGCTCACGCGCGCTAGGATGCGACGGGCGTACTCGGGATCGCTCTCGCTGCGGACCGCGGCCCGCAGTCCCATCACGAGCTGCGAGACGAGGTAATCGTCGCGGTACTCGGCGAGCCGCACGATCGTATTCGACAACCACGCGATAGCTCTCTGCTCACTCTGGACAGACGTATCCTCACGATCACTGCTCATCGAACACACACCTCCGGCAAGGGCGGGCCGCGATACACGCGTGCCACGCGGTCTCTATCTGTGCCTCTAGACTCCCCTCTCGTGGCCAACTAGCCCGAGAGCGGGCGCAACGTATCGGGATGGAAACGGGACGTCAAATCAGCGAAAAAATTTTCTGTCCACAGGGGAAAGTACCGAGATTTGGGCCTCTGTAGGACAGCGCCCCATATTGTGACGGTCGCCACGATTAGGTGCGACGGCCTGAAAGCTTGGCCGCTATCTCGGCGTAATGTTTGGCCAATTCGCTGAGCAGGCTCTTGATGTCGCGAAAGTGCGCTGCGATAGCCTCGATGCGCGCCCTCGCGCTGTCCTGACTCGCTGTGGATATGTCAGTCAGCGCATCTAACTTCTCGATAATTTTGTCCAATTTGGCGAGCGCTTCGGCGCGCAACTCCCCGGCAGACGGTTTCGACATAGAAAACAACTCCTCGTGTCGGTTTTACATCCCGTTAACAATCGGCCCCGCCAAGGGCCTCGTCACAGTGTCTTAAGGGCTAAGCCATATTTCTAACCCTGGGAAATCACTAAGGTCTTTTTGGATCGGTATTACCGCGTATTGCTACGAAACAGAACCTAAGCAGCTGCCTGCTGCTGATACGGCTCACACCCGCGGCGCTCCCAGCAGGTCTCACACCACGGACCTACACGCGGCGTCTCATCGAGACGGGCGGCGTGCTCGACGTCGGCCCATCGCTGGGCAGCCTCTTCGGAGTCGAGCGGGATGGTGCCTGACCATTCGGTGGTCCCGTTCCGCGCGAAGTAGAGCCCCACGCGCAGCCGCTCGGCGCCCACCATGTCGGCGTAAGCGAGCCCCAGCGACCAGAGTTGGAGGTTCGTATCGGGATGCTCGGGCGGGTGCTTGCCCGTCTTGAGGTCCAGGACGACGGCGGTGCTGGGCTCCTCGAGCCAGGCGATGTCGGCGCGGCCTGCGGTAAGCAACGTTGCTCTGGCGTCGGCGGCAACGTATTTATGCGGCTCGGGCTCGGTAACGGGGACATGGCGACCGGTCGGGGAGATCCCGACGGCGAGCTCGACATCAACAGAGCGCCGCTGCCAGTTCAGCAGGAACACGCGCAGCCATTCGAACACCTCGGGATCTGCTACATCGGTGACATCGCCAGGTCCTGCCGTGATGGTATGTGCTGCGGCCAGATGGAACGCGTCGCCCTTCGCCATGGCGGCGAGCTGAGAGCGCGTGCGCTTGCGCTTCTTGCCCAACACGCGGGCGTAGCCGCAGTAGCGCGTGAGCTGCGAGGCCGTGATGAGCGTTGCTTTCATGAAGCTGTGCCCTTCTGCGCCTTCGCCAGGCACCGCTTGCAGTCGATCCCGCTGACACTCACCGCCGTTACTACGCCCTTCTTGCGGCGTGCCCCGCAGAGCGCGACCCCTGCGACAGACAGGTGGATGACGGGCAACCCGCTTGATTGGAGCCGACTACGCTTCTTCATCGATGACCATTTCGTGATGGCACCGCAGGCAGCAGTAGATGACTACCTTGCGGTCGCCGATCATGGCTCGGCCGAATACGCGGATGAGGATGCCGCACTCGGGGCACAGCACCGCTTTCATGAAGCCCTCTCTCCCGCCACGGTGG
>DASPJU010000354.1:0-6665 GCA_035628475.1 Salinarimonas sp.
ATCGCATGTAGCGGGCAACATCGTGGCGCATCGCGACGCCTCGGGGCCCTTCCGCACCCGCCGGGCGCTCAAGGAGGTGCCGGGCTTGGGCCCCAAGACCTTCGAGCTCGCGGCGGGCTTCCTGCGCATCCAGAACGGCGACGATCCCCTCGACGCCTCGGGGGTGCACCCGGAGGCCTATCCGGTGGTGCGCCGCATCCTTCAGGCGGCGGGCGCCGAGATCAAGGTGGTGATCGGCAATCGCGACGCGCTGAAAGCCCTCGACCCGAAGCGCTTCACCGACGAGCGCTTCGGCCTGCCCACCGTCCAGGACATCCTGGCCGAGCTGGAGAAGCCCGGCCGCGACCCGCGCCCGGCCTTCAGGACCGCGACCTTCCAGGAGGGAGTGGAGAAGATCGGCGACCTCAAGCCCGGCATGGTGCTGGAGGGCGTCGTCACCAATGTCGCGGCCTTCGGGGCCTTCGTCGACATCGGGGTCCACCAGGACGGGCTCGTCCACGTCTCGGCGCTCGCCAAAACCTTCGTCAAGGACCCGCGGGCGGTCGTGAAGCCGGGCGACGTGGTGCGGGTGAAGGTGCTCGACGTGGACGCGCCCCGCAAGCGCATCTCCCTCACCATGCGCCTGGACGACGCCGTGGGAGCGCCGGCCAAGGGCGCGACCGCCGCGAAGACGGCGGCACCCCAGCCGCAGCGCCCCGCCCCGGCGGCCGGCGGCGCCATGGCCGACGCGCTGCGCCGCGCGGGGCTGGCGGACAAAGATCGCCGGGGGCGGTGACCCGCCTGTCATTCCGGGGCTCAGCGAAGCTTAGAGCCCGGACCCCATGACTGGGTGAGCGAGGGTGGCTGGGGTACGTTTCCGGTCAGGAGGCCAGTCGTGGGTTCCGGGCTCACGGCTGCGGCGTGCCCCGGAAGGACAACTGCATCACAGCAGCGAGCGGCCGAGCGAGAGCGCGCAGGCCCAGGACGGCACCGTGAGCATCAGCGCGAAGATGGCGCGGCGCAGGGAGCGGAACTTGGAGCGCAGGATGCGGGCGTTGAGATAGACCTGGCCCAGGACGTCGTTGAGGTAGTCCTCGTCGGTCAGGCCCATGAAGCGGCGCTTGTACTCCTCCTGCGGCATCGCCGCGATGGAGCCGAAGAAGAACATCGACGGCCGGTCGTTGCGCAGGCGGGGAAACAGGCCGTGGATGATCTCGCCCACCACGACCGCGAAGCCTATGCCGGTGAGGACCAGGGCCACCGTGAAGCTCGCGGTCCACTTCGCCATGGGCGGCGTGGCGGCCGAGAGGGCGCCGAGCATCGCCACCGTGATGCCCATGGTGGCGCCGCTACGCAGGTCGTGCCGCCCGATCCATTCGAGCATGCGCTGGAGCGACTTCTCGGCGCGTTCGATGCTGGTGACGTTCATGGGCAATTTCGGATCGTGAAACATGGCGGCGGCGGGTCCCCGTGGGCCGGCCCGCGTGCCGGCTCCAGGCTCGCCGTCAAATCAGGCGCGGGGGCGGCGGACTGTGCGGGGGCGCACATCCGCAGATCCTCCACGCGAACGAACCCGGCTCACGCCTCCCCGCGCGCCATCTCGACATAGAGCGCGCGCAGGCGCCGGGCGAGGGGGCCGGGGCGCCCGTCGCCGACCGGGCGGCCGTCGATCGCCACCACGGGCATCACGAAGCTGGAGGCGCTGGTCAGGAAGGCCTCCGCGGCGTCGTGGGCCTCCTCGATCGTGAAGGCGCGCTCCTCGACGCGCAGCTGCACCTCCTCCGCGAGCCGCATCACGGCGCGCCGGGTGATGCCCGGCAGGATGGCGTTGGAGAGCGGGCGCGTCACGATCGTGCCGTCGCGGGTGACGATGAAGGCCGTCGAGGACGAGCCCTCGGTCACGGCGCCGTCCTCCACCATCCAGGCCTCGAACACGCCCGCATCGGCCGCGGCCTGCTTGGCCAGGACCTGGGCGAGCAGCGCCACCGACTTGATGTCCCGCCGCGTCCAGCGCAGGTCCGGCACGCTCACCACCGCGACGCCTGTCTCGGCGAGCGGCGAGGCCAGGATGGTCTTGGCCTGCGTGAACATCACGACGGTGGGCCGCGCCTCCTTCGGGAAGGCGAAGTCGCGCTCGGCGACGCCGCGCGTCACCTGCATGTAGACGAGGCCCTCCGTCACGCCGTTGCGGGCCACGAGCTCCGTCTGGAGCCGCACCCATTCCTCGGTGGCGTGGGGATTGGGGATGCGGATCTCGGCGAGGCTGCGGTCGAGGCGCGCCAGATGGCCCTCGTTGTCGACGAGGCGGCCGTCCACGACCGCGCTCACCTCGTAGATGCCGTCGGCGAACAGGAAGCCGCGGTCCATGATGGGGATCCGCGCCTCCTCGAAGGGGACGAAATCGCCATTGACGTAGACGATACGGGTCATGGTCGGTCCATCGCGGGCGGGACGCCCGAGCGAACTCATGAGCCAGAATCGACGCGAGGGGAAGCGTCAGGGAGCGGGCTTGCGGCCGCCGATCCTGGCGAGGCGGCGCTCGAGCTCGGACGTCGCGGCGGCCCGGGCGTCGTGGGCGAAGGCCCGCACCGCCAGGTCGGCCTCGGTCTCCGAGCGCCCGGAGGCGCGATGGATCTCCCGCGCGGTCTCCTCGAAGCCGTTGCAGGCCCGCACGATCGCGCCCGCGGTGCCGGCGACGTCGAGCTCCGGGGCGAGCGGATAGGCCAGGACGTCGGCGCGGGCCTTCTCGAGGCACAGGCTCCAGTCGCGCAGGTCGATGCCGGCTTGCGCCTCCGGCGCGGCTTTGCGCGGGCGCGACGCACGGGGTGGCGGGGACGCCGCCGGTGAGCCGGCGCGCTCGCGCCCGGCGCGCAGCCGCGGAGCGATCAGCCGATCGTGGTTGAGCGAGACGTGGCGCTCGGCCTGGGCGTGGGGATAGCCCAGGCGCACCATGCCCTCGCGCGCCGCCGTCAGGTGGCGACCGCAGGCCTGGGGACCGGACCCTTTCGCGCAGGCCTCGTAGGCGCGCAGATGCGCGTTCACGCCGCGCTCGAATGCGGCGTTGGCGAAGGCGCCCGACGGCACGAGACAGATCGCGACCGCGCACAGGATCCGCACGTCACACCCCCGTTCGACCGCCGCCGACGCGGCCGGCCCGGGGCAGAGATTACGCCCGCGCCCTGCGGCGGGCGTGAACGGCGCGGCGCGACTTGGCGGGACCGTTAAATCTTCGTTGCCGGCCGCGTGGCCGCGAGGCAGCCCGCCAGCGCCGGCGAGGTGCCCACGAGCAGCGCTCCGCGCGCGAGCAGCCACATCGGGCTTTGCGCCCCCGGCATGAGGGCGAGGAGCTCGCCCGACGGGTCGGCCCAGACCACGCGGGCGTCGATCGACGCCGCCGCCTCGAAGGCCGCCGGCGCGCCGATCCCGGACCGGAACAGGACCATGACGGGCTCGTCCGACGCGGGCGGGCGTGCCGCGACGGGGCCGAGCGTCAGGGCCGCGAGGGTGAGCGCGACCGCGGCGCGCCCGCCTCCGGTCCCGCCGTGATCCGCCGTGCGGCGCAGCCACAGGCCCAGCGCCAGCGCGGGACCGCCGAAGACGACCAGCCAGCCGATGTCCCAGACGAGCGGGTTGGGCACGTCGACCCGGATGCGGTGGATGCCCAGAAGCCAGTGGAAGACGACCGTGTCGAGCGCCTGCCAGAGGGCGAAGCCGAGAGCCGCGCCCGCCGCGACGCGCCGGTCCCCGCCCGTCCCCGCGAACTCGCCGCGCCGGCGCCAGAGCATCCACAGGCCCAGGAGCGCGATCGCGTACATCAGGACGTGGAACCCTCCGTCCGCGAGGATCTGGACGCGGATGTCGCGAAGCGCCTCTCCTGGCACGAGGCTCAGGAGATGGTGCCATTGCAGCACCTGGTGCAGCAGGATCCCGTCGATGAAGCCACCGAGCGCCAGGCCGAGCACCCAGGCGCCCGCGACGGGCCCGGAGCGCGTCGTGTGGGCTGTCGCGATCGTGGCCATGGACGTCTCCCGGAGCTGCGGCGCGGGCCAACGCCGGGACGGGCGGGGCGTTCCACCCGGGCGGCCGATCCCTGAGTCAATGCGCCGCAGCTCAGGAGCGCGTGGGCGCCACCCCAGGGGACGCAAAGGACCGGGCGCCATTGCCGCGAGTCCCGCGGGTCCCCACATCCGGTGGACCGGGCCGGCGCGGGCGTTGACAGCCGAGTCCCCGAGGACGAAACCTGAGCGCATGACCCAATCGAACCGCATCCTCGACGATTTCTCCCGCCTGGTCACGGACATGGCCGGCGCCGCCCAGGGCCTGCGCCGGGAGGCCGAGACCGTGGCGCGCGGCCAGGTCGAGCGCTTCCTGCGCGAGATGGACCTCGTGACCCGGGAGGAATTCGAGGCGCAGCGCGAGATCGCGGTGGCGGCCCGCGAGGACGCCGAGCGTCTCGCCCGGCGCTTGGACGATCTCGAGGCGCGCCTCGCCGCCCTGGAGCCCAAGGCCTGACCCCCACCTCTCCAACCCTTGTGGACAGAGGGTTTCGCCCGATTGTAAGCCGCGCTCGAATCCACGACGCTGGCAACGACTTCGCAAGACGGAAGGGACCTCAGACAAGTCGAAGCGCTGTTGATTCGTGTCGAGACGGCGGTCTGAGCCCGCCAGGGCGTTCGAGTTCTCGCACGAATATTGTGGCGGCCGCGCGCCGTCCCGTCACGTGCCGCCTCCCTTCCCCAACGCTCGCATGAGCCCCGGACCGCAATGACCCAGCTTCACATCGACGGCGACCGCAGCGAGCACCCGCTCGACGTGGTCGAGCGCCTGGCCTCCCACAAGCACTGGAGCTTCGACCGCTTCGACACCGACGAGATGTCGGTGGCGGTCGCCGGGCGCTGGACGGACTATCAGGTGGCCTTCACCTGGATCGAGGACGTGGAGGCCCTGCACATCGCCTGCGCCTTCGACCTGAAGGTTCCCGAGCGCCGCCGCAACGAAATCCTCCAGCTCGTCTCCCTCGTCAACGAGCAGCTCTGGGTCGGCCATTTCGACCTGTGGACCGCCGAGAACGTGGTGATGTACCGCCACGCCCTCATCCTGGCCGGCGGCGCCGAGCCCACGCACGGTCAGTGCGAGATGCTCATGAAGGCGGCGATCGACGGCTGCGAGCGCTATTACCAGGCCTTCCAGTTCGTGCTTTGGGCCGGCAAGTCCTCCCGCGAGGCGCTGGACAGCGTCCTGTTCGAGACCGAAGGCGAGGCTTGATCGCCCGGGCGGGGGAGCCTAGGCAGGAGCCGCCGCAACGCTCGAGGCCTCCATGAACGCCGCGCTTCCGTCCTCCCTCGTCCTCGTCGGCGCCGGCAAGATGGGCGGCGCCATGCTGGAGGGCTGGCTCGCCCTGGGCCTGCCGCCCTCGGCCGTCACGGTCTTCGATCCCCACGCCTCCGACGAGATGCGCGCCTTCTGCGCCGCGCGGGGCGTGTCGCTCAACCCGGAGGGCGCGCCCGCGCCCGCCATGCTGGTCCTGGCCACCAAGCCCCAATCGCTCGAAACCGTGGCGCCGCTGGTCGAGCGCATGACGGGACCCGAGACCGTCCTGGTCTCGATCCTGGCCGGCAAGACGATCGACGATCTCGCCCGCCGGATCCCGAGCGCGCGGCGCATCGTGCGGGCCATGCCCAACCTCCCCGCCAGCATCGGCGCGGGCGCGACCGGCGCCTATGCCAACGAGGCCGTCGGCGAGGAGGGCAGGGCGGGGGCGCATGCGCTGCTCTCGGCCAACGGCCTGGTGGAATGGGTCGCGTCCGAGGATCTCGTCGACGCCGTCACGGCCCTGTCCGGCTCCGGCCCGGCCTATGTCTTCCACCTCGTCGAGGCGCTCGCCGAGGCGGGCGCCGCCGCCGGCCTGCCGCCGGATCTCGCGGCGCGGCTCGCGCGCCAGACGGTCGTCGGGGCGGGCCGCCTGATGGAGGCGAGCGAACTCGGCCCCGATGTCCTGCGCCGGAACGTGACCTCGCCCGGCGGCACCACCGCCGCGGCCCTCGAGGTGCTGATGGGGGAGGGCGGCCTTGGTCCCCTCATGCGCGACGCCGTGGCTGCGGCGAAGCGGCGCGCTGGCGAGCTTTCGGGCTGAGCGGGCATTTGCGGGGGCAGAGGGGAAGCCTATCTCACCGGGACGGTACCTTGGCGTCCCGGGCTCCCTGCCGCGCCCGGCCCCGGATCGACGGCGAAGGCTCGGAGGACAGGTTCATGGCCGAGGAAGCGAAGCGTCCCACCCGCGAGGCGATCGTCGAGACCCTGATGCGGCTCGCCGCCGATCGGCCGTGGGACGACATCGAGATCACCGACATCGCCGAGGCGGCCGGGGTCACGCTGGCGGAGTTCCGCGAGCTCTTCCCGTCCAAGGGCGCCGTGCTCGGCGCCTTCTCGCGCATGATCGACCTGCAGGTCCTGCGCGAGCGCTCCGACGATCTCGCCGGCGAGCCCGCCCGCGAGCGCCTCTTCGATGTCCTGATGCGCCGCATCGACGCCTTGACCCCCTATAAGCGGGCCCTGCGCCGGATCATGGCGGGCGTGCGCGGCGAGCCCCTGACGCTCGTGGCGCTCAACGGCGTGGCGCTCAACTCCATGCGCTTCATGCTGGCGGCCGCCGGCATCTCCACCGAGGGACCGCTGGGCACCCTCAA
>DASPJU010000355.1:0-2222 GCA_035628475.1 Salinarimonas sp.
AGGCCGTATCGGCCTCCAGCAGCAGAGCTGTTCATGTGAATGCCCTCAAGGCAATCCGACGATGCGACGGCCACGCTGCAACCGCAACGTTCTTTCGCGATCACGCGCCATCGACCGTTTTCGCACCGCAACATGCCGCCCGCTTCGCCTGTTGCGCCCCCTCCCGCCCCATGCTAGTGCAGCCCCGCCTCGCCGGCGGGCTCAAGGCCGCCGCGGCAATTCCGATCGACGGCCGCGTCCCCCCTCCGCCAGTCCTGGCGTGATCCGGCGGGGCGCGCCGGTTCATGGTGAGAGAGACAGGCCGGTGGCTGAGAACGGGTCGCAGACGGGAACCCTCGTGTCGGGCGTGGCGGGGCGCTACGCCTCCGCCCTGTTCGATCTGGCACGCGACGCGGGGGCGATCGACGAGGTCGCGGGCGCCCTGGAGCGCTTCGATCGGCTGATCCAGGAGAGCCCGGACTTGGAAAGGCTCGTCAAGAGCCCCATCTTCTCGGCGGAGGATCAGGCCCGCGCCGTCGGTGCCCTGCTGGACCGGGCCGGCATCGGCGGGCTCGCGGGCAACTTCATCCGCCTCGTCGCCTCCAAGCGCCGCCTGTTCGCGCTGCCGGGGATGATCGCGGCCTTCCGCGAGCTCGTGGCCGACGCCAAGGGGATCGTGCGGGCCGAGGTCCGGCTCGCCGAGCCCCCCTCCGACGCGGTGCTCGCCGAGATCCGCGGCGCCCTCAAGGAGGTCGCCGGGGCCGAGATCGACATGCGGGTGCGCATCGATCCGTCGCTCATCGGCGGCCTGGTCGTCCAGATCGGCAGCCGCATGATCGACGCGTCCTTGCGCACCAAGCTCAATTCCATCCGCCTGGCCATGCAGGGCGCCCGCTGAGGCGCCTCCCGCGACGGCCCACGACAGACACGACCGCACAGAGCAAAGGGTCCAACGATGGACATTCGCGCCGCTGAGATCTCCGCGATCCTCAAAGACCAGATCAAGAACTTCGGCCAGGAGGCCGAGGTCACGGAAGTCGGCCAGGTGCTGTCGGTCGGCGACGGCATCGCCCGCTGCTACGGCCTCGACAAGGTCCAGGCCGGCGAGATGGTGGAGTTCGAGTCCGGCACCCGCGGGATGGCGCTCAACCTCGAGTCCGACAACGTGGGCGTCGTGGTGTTCGGCTCCGACCGCGAGATCGCCGAAGGCCAGACCGTGAAGCGCACGGGCGCCATCGTGGACGTCCCCGTCGGCCGCGGCCTGCTCGGCCGCGTCGTCGACGCGCTGGGCAACCCCATCGACGGCAAGGGCCCGATCGCCTCCACCGAGCGCCGCCGCGTCGACGTCAAGGCGCCGGGCATCATCCCCCGCAAGTCGGTGCACGAGCCCATGTCCACGGGCCTCAAGGCGATCGACGCCCTGATCCCGATCGGCCGCGGCCAGCGCGAGCTCATCATCGGCGACCGCCAGACCGGCAAGACCGCGATCGCGCTGGACACGATCCTCAACCAGAAGCCCCTCAACGTCGAGGGCGCCCCGGAGGCCCAGAAGCTCTACTGCGTCTACGTCGCGGTGGGCCAGAAGCGCTCGACGGTCGCCCAGTTCGTGAAGGTCCTGGAGGAGCAGGGCGCGCTCGAGTACTCGATCGTCGTCGCCGCCACCGCGTCCGACCCGGCCCCGATGCAGTTCCTGGCGCCCTTCTCGGGGTGCGCCATGGGCGAGTTCTTCCGCGACAACGGCATGCACGCCGTGATCATCTACGACGACCTGTCCAAGCAGGCCGTCGCCTATCGCCAGATGTCGCTGCTGCTGCGCCGCCCGCCGGGCCGCGAGGCCTATCCCGGCGACGTGTTCTATCTCCACTCGCGGCTCCTGGAGCGCGCGGCGAAGATGAACGACGACAACGGCGCCGGCTCGCTCACCGCGCTGCCCGTCATCGAGACGCAGGCCAACGACGTGTCGGCCTACATCCCGACCAATGTCATTTCAATCACTGACGGCCAGATCTTCCTCGAGACCGACCTGTTCTACCAGGGCGTCCGCCCGGCGGTGAACGTGGGCCTCTCGGTGTCGCGGGTGGGCTCGGCGGCCCAGACCAAGGCGATGAAGAAGGTCGCGGGCAAGATCAAGGGCGAGCTGGCGCAGTACCGCGAGATGGCGGCCTTCGCCCAGTTCGGCTCAGACCTCGACGCCACGACGCAGCGCCTCCTCAACCGCGGCGCCCGCCTCACCGAGCTCCTGA
>DASPJU010000356.1:0-5185 GCA_035628475.1 Salinarimonas sp.
TCCCCTGGACGTGGTCTAGCCGCGGTCAACCACCCCCGCTCGATACACACCCGCACATCCCGCGCCGTCACCCCCAACGCCCGCGCCACCTCAGCCGCGCTGTACCTCTCCCCAGCTCCGGGACGCGCGTACAACCACGAGTTCAGCCTCATCCTCACGCGCGCGCGTCCTTACTTGATCCGCTCACCCAGACCGCGACCTACCGGTCGAGATCTACCGGGCGCGCGTTGGCTCCAGACTACACTCCGCTCCGATACCCGCGCAAGCAGCTGGCTTACCGTGTGGGGATCTATTTGCGAGCTGTGTCGATTGTTGAAGGTGACGCATCCTACCCACCTGCGCACCGTTTGCAGACATCGCGATCGTTGTCGATGACGGTCTCCGTGCCGCAAGCGGCGCACGCCTCGTCATACCGGACACCGCGAGCCCCCCACGGCAATCTCTCGGGCGCAGGCAAGGTACGCTTCGCCTCCCGCCTCTCTGCTGCCGCCTCGATGGCCTTTTGGCGGCGCTTCGCAAGGGCCATTTCCGCGCAAACGGCCATCGGATACTCCGGCGAACTGAATTCGCCATACCTGACGCTGTATGAGCGCCTCCCGCCTAGCTCCAGGTCCGCATCACTCGTGACAGGCAAATCGAGCCTAGCCGCGAGAGCCTCATACGCTGCCCTATCCAGCCCCGACCAGTCACCTTCGGCCGCGCGCAGGATATCCCGGAAAAGAGCCGCCTTCGCTGCCCCTTCCGGTGTCGCATGACGGTCTCGATCGTAACCCAGGCCCGGCCCGTAACCGCGCACATCACGGTAGGTCCAGCATCCTAGCGTCTCGTGCCGATAGACCGTGTACGCCTGTCCTGTGTACGCTCCAACTACCACCACCGTCGTCGTCTCCATGACCTACCTCCGTTAGTGTGACGCTTAGTCCTGCTCATCAACTTGGCGGATTACCGCCGCTGCCCTGCCGCCGTCGAGGTCTTCGTCGGCATCCTCCTGCGAGTAATAGACATATTGCGCGTCGTAGTGGTTGCCGTCGTCTGCCGAGACGCACACCAGCTTCGTGGCGTCGGACCCCGACACCCGCGCGAACGCCGCTAGCGCGCTGTCCACCGTCGGGTGCCGTAGGGCATGGTTGATTTCCAGGATGCTGTCGTACTGCCCCGCAGTGATCTCCCACGTCACCTGCTCACCATTCGTCGTCTTCGTCTCCATGTTCCCGGCCTCCATGTTCATCTCCCTGTCACCTTATCACTCGACCCACTACGCCCAAACACCGCCCGCCTCATCAGCTCCGACACACTCACGCCCGCAGCCTTCGCCTTCGCTGCAAGCTCCTTCCGCTCTGCCCCCGTCACCCTGATGGCCACCAGGACCGAGTCCCGCGGGTAACGGGGCTTCTTCGTGAAGCGGTTACCCATCGGCCTAGCGCCCCTTCCGGGCCGGCCTGAACGTCTCGCAATCGCATTCCAGGCACTCGTGAGGCGCGTCCGCCGTGTGGACTCCGAGCGTATGGCCGCACCCGCACACCTTCTCCATGTCGCTGAACGTATAGCGGCCATCCCGCTTGCTCCGCTTCGGTGCCGCCGTCGTCTCCATGTATCTACTCTCGCATAGGGGTATAACCCCTAGCAAGCTTAATCAGCAGGAATCGACTGACGCGCGACTCCGCCCGCCGGAGTCATTATCTTGCATTGCAAGAAAGTGGGCGTTCCCGAGCGGGCCTAGGTCGACTTACGCTTTCGCGTCTAGGTCCGCTCACGCTCAGCGACCTGGCGCCGCACCTCCCGGAACACCTGCCGCAGATCTACGCCTATCACCTCCACCTCCGACCCCAGCACCCGCGCAATCCAGACACCCTGAACACGTCGCAAATGCACCCGCACCATTGGCGCATTTTGTGTCACATGCACGGGCGCTTCAACGCGTAACTGCGCAATGCGATTGATAAAATCTAAGGCATTACCGCACGTGCTCCCCCGCTCATTACATCCGTTGAGGTGACAGCCGCGAGGCGCATGGCCGCGCGCTTCGTGCGCCGGTACCCAGCCCTGCGCCAACACCGCGAGGACGTCGAGAGCGCAGCCCTCGAGGGCCTGGCCGAGGCGGCCAGCAAGTTCGATCGCGGTCGCGGCGTCGACTTCATGGCCTTCGCCTACTACCGGATCTTGGGGGCGATGAGGGATTACGTGCGGAGCCTGGACGTGGTGGGCAGAGACATCCGCCGAGCCGCCACCGATGGGCGCGAGGATGCGCTCGAGCTAGCGGCCCTGGCGCGCCCGCTGGACGGCGATACGCTGGAGGAAGCCCTGCGTACCGTCGGGGCTCCTGCGCCCCAGGATGACGAGCTAATGCGGTCTCAGATGCGCTCGGCGCTGGCGTCGGCGATGCGAGGGATGCGGGACCGCGACAGGCGAATCCTGCGCGGTCTCTACCTCGATGGCCTCACCCTGCACGATCTCGCCGCCGAGCTCGGCCTGACCGAGTCGCGCATATGTCAGATAAGAGGCGAGCTGCTGCGCCGACTCCGCGAGCACCACCGCCTGGCCGCCTACCGCTCGACGAGTGGCTGATGAGTGGTTCGATGTGTTGCAACCACACATCGGGGTATATAGGACCCGTGTTCCCTCCCACTGCTCGGCCGGAAAAGATTCGCCGGATGGCCGCCGCGTACCGCGCGCGGTTGGAAAAGCTCCGCGCCAAGGTGGCAGATCTGGGCGAAGAGATCGCCAGGCTTGAGGAGTGGATAGCCTTCGCCGAGGCGCAGGCCACCCGCCTCGAGGGTAAGATGACCACATTGCGGACACATGGCCAAGCTGATACTGTGTCCACAGACATGCACCTGGCCCCGGATGTCCGCGCGCGTAAGAACCTAAAGATCTCGCGTGCGAAGCGGGGAAACGATCCGTTCCTGGCCGCCCTCGCGAAACGGTCCTGGACCCTACGTCAGTACGCCCAACACCTGGGGGTACCCGTATCCACCATGGGCAGCTGGCGACACAAGCCGCCCCATGGCCGCCCGATCCCGAGGGCCATCGCTGAGCGCATCGAGCGTGAGCTCGAATTCCGAGCCACGGCCGCGAACTGGCCGAACGGAATCAGTCAGTAGCCCTGCTGACTTAGCCGCTCCCACTTCGCGGGCGGAATTGTGTCCACGATTTTTTGTTGACGACGTGGACACATGCTAATAATCTGTCCACATGAACTTCGGGCATCAGCGGGACGCGCTCACGGGGCGGCTCTGGGTCACTGACGAGCGCGGTCGGATCGCCGAGTACGGCATCGGCTACCTGTGGCACTCGTGCGAGCTCTGGACGTGCCGCGAGTACGCCACCGAGGTTGTCCCGGCCGACGACGGCGGGGAGGACATCCTGCTCTGCCCCCGCCACTACGCCGAGCACATGGCCGAGCACGGGAAGGAGGCTGCGTGATGACGACGACGCGCTACCTGGAGTTTCCCGAGGGATGGGCCGCCTATGACCGCTCCATGGCGGGGCTCTGCATCTACTGCGGGGACAAGGCCACCGACGGGTGCTCGTGCCGCCGCTGCCCCGACTGCGGTGAGGTGTGGGTGTCGGGCCAGGGCGATAACTGGGACGTCGACGGCATGGGCAAGGCGACCTGCCCCGAATGTGAGGCCGCATGAGCCTGCTCTGCTCCATCATCGATCGCTTCCGCCGGGGAAACGTCGTCTATCTCGTCAGTCGGCGGACGGGCGCCATCCGCGCGTTGCCCCTCGCCACGTATCGCCAGCTCCCCACACGTCGGGTGGAGCGATACGCCGCGTTTTTGGACGAACGTCAGGCGCTCGCCGAATCGAAGCGCAGGAGGGAGATGTCATGAGGGTGCGCGCGAAGGCCGCCGCGAGCGGCATGCGTCCCGAGATCCTGGTGACGCTGTGGACCGACCTCGGGCGCTGCGAGGCATGGCTCGACGCTGACGCCGCTGAGCTCCTTTATAGGCAGCTCGCCGAGGCCGTCGAGGAGATTCGAGACCGACACGTAGACGAGGACCTGGAGCGCCGCGCGCAAGCGGCTGAAGACGCGATTCGATAGGAGGACCCGATGCCCGCCGAGACCGCCATTGCCGTATTCCCCGCCGCCCGCCCTGGCCTCAGCGCCGAGCAGGTCGATCTCATCAAGCGCACCATCTGCAGGGGAGCCTCTAACGAGGAGCTCCAGATGTTCCTCACCCAGTGTCAGCGAACGGGCCTCGACCCATTCGCGAAGCAGATCTACGCCGTCAAGCGCTGGGATTCGTCGCTCAAGCGGGAAGTGTTGTCCCTGCAGGTGGGCATCGATGGATTCAGGCTCATTGCCGAGCGCACGGGGAAGTACAGCGGCCAGCTTGGCCCGTTCTGGTGCGGACGTGACGGCGAGTGGAAAGACGTATGGCTGAAGGATGAGCCGCCCGTCGCGGCGAAGGTGGGCGTAGTCCGGGCTGACTTTCGCGAGCCGCTCTGGGGCGTCGCCCGATACGCGTCCTACGTCCAGATGAAGAAGGACGGCGGCCCCTCGAAATTCTGGGCTCAGATGCCTGACGTGATGCTCGCGAAGGTCGCCGAGGCGCTCGCGCTGAGGAAGGCGTTCCCGCAGGAGTTGAGCGGCCTCTACACCCAGGACGAGATGGGGCAGGCCGCAAACGCCCCGGCGAGTCGCCCTGTTCCCGCCGTCGATCCGATCAACGAGGTCCACGCCGAGGCGGAGCCGCCCGATACGGTGGTGGATGTCGAGGTGTCACCCCCGACGTCGCCCGCTGTCGCCGGTCAGGATCTGACGGAGCTTCGGATGCGGGTCTCCAACCTTGCGCTCAATACGCTTGGCTGGGCCGGCCCCCACGCCACCAATTGGCTGAAGAAGGTCTTCCAGCTCCCGCCACCCAAGCCCGGCGAGGACGAGAAGAAGGAGAAGGTGCTGCAGAAGCTCACGGCGCAGCAGCTTGAGGACGCGATCGTGCTCCTTGAGACCCGCGCCAACAGCGAAGAGGACTACCAGGCCGAACTCGACACCCTTCGCGGCCTGGGTCGCGTGCGCCCGGAGGCCGCGTGATGCGCCACCTAATCGACGCGGACGTGCTCATCCGAGCGCTCAGAGCGGAGCACTTTTTCGGCAAGGGCGGGCCATGTCTCTGCGGACACGAGGGTAAATCGCACATGCTGGCCGTCGACGACGAGTTCGAGTGCTTCCACGGCCA
>DASPJU010000357.1:0-7685 GCA_035628475.1 Salinarimonas sp.
AGCGGCCCGCGTCCGGCGATGCAGAGCACCGCTCCCTCGCGCCGCCAGGCGGGATGGAGATCCTCGACCGGCGGGGCCTCGGCCCCGGGCGCCGGCGGGTTGGGGAGCGCGCGCTCGTCCGCGGTGGGCCCGGCGAGGTCCTGCGCCTCGCCCTTGCCCTTTCCGGGCGGGTCCTTGTCCTCGTAGGACGAGAGATCGGCCACGAGGCTCGCGACCGCCTCGCGCATCTGCTCCAGGCTGGACCGCGGCAGGACGCCGCGAAGCGCGTCGTTGGCGGCGAGCTGGAGCCCCTTGAGGGCGACCTCGTCGTAATAGGAGGAGAGCGAGCGCTCCTTGAGGAGCTGCTCGGCATATTCCTCGGCCTCGTCGGGATCGCCCGCGAGCATGCGCTGGTAGAAGTTCTCGGCCGGCGTCAGGGCTGGTCGGTCGCCGAGGAGCACGTCGAGGAATTCGAGCCGCTCCACGTGCCGGCCCAGCACCACGAGGCACAGGGTCACCGGGGTCGCGAGGATGAGGCCGATCGGTCCCCATAGCCAGGTCCAGAAGATCGCCGACACCACGACCGCGAAGGGCGACAGGCCCGTGCTCTGGCCGTAGACCAGGGGCTCGACCACATGGCCCATCAGCGGCTCGCCGATGGCGAACAGGGCGATGGTCCAGAAGGCCATGGTCCAGCCCGGGTCCACGGCGGCGGCGAGCGCCACCGGCCCCGCGGCCGCGAGCACCGAGCCCACATAGGGCACGAAGCGCATGAGCGCCGTGATGATGCCCCACAGGAACGGGCTCGGCACCCCGATCGCCCACAGGCCCAGCGCCGTGAACAGGCCGAAGGCGCCGTTGAGGCCGAGCTGGATGAGGTAGTAGCGCGACAGGCGCTGGGCCGCGTCGTCCATCGCGACGGTGGTGCGGTGGAGGTCCCGGGCGCCGAAGAGGCGGATCAGCCGGTCGCGCAGGTCCTCCCGCTGCATCAGGATGAAGACCACGATCACGAAGACGATGCCGATGGTCGCCAGCGGATGCAGGACGGGCAGGATGAAGCGCTGCGCCAGCTCGAGCGGCGTCGCTTCCTTCTCGCTCACCTGGACGGGAACGGGCGGGGGCGGCTCGGGCGCGGCCGAGGGCGAGGGCGCCGGCGCCTCGGCGGGCTTGGCCTCCCCCGTCGCCTCCCGCACGCTGCGCCCCATGTTGCGCAGACGGTCGGCGAAGCGGCCGAGCGGCCCCTCCTGCACGGTCGAGACCTTGGCCCGGATCGTGCTCTCGTAGCGCGGCAGGTCGGTGGCGAGGCTCGCCACCTGGAGCCCGATCACGGTTCCAAGCGACAGGACGATGCCGAGCGCCAGCAGGACCGCGGCCACCACGGCGGGCACCCGGGGCAGGTAGAAGCGGCGCAGCAGGTCGACGAGCGGGGCAAGCACGAAGCTGAGCAGGATCGCCAGCACGATCGGGATGAAGACCTCGCGCCCGAAGGACAGGGCCGCCACGGTCACGACCCCGACCGCGAGGCTCATGAGGCTCGCGATGCTGGGGCCCTCGGGCGGCTGGACCGTATTCGTCGGGGGAGCGGGCGGGGACGTCACGTCGGCCATGGGGGGAGTCTCGACCTCGCGGCGGGAGAAGCCGCAGGGAAGCAACGCCGGCTGCGGCGTTTTGATCCGGCCACGCTTGTGGGAGGCGGCAGCGAGGCTCGCGCAATCTCCCTGTCGTGGCCGGGCTTGACCCGGCCACCCAAGCGACGCCGGGGGTCTAGGTCCCCGGGTCGAGCCCGGGGACGACAAGCGGAGGGACCTGCGCGCCCAAGCCCCGCCCCGCTTGCCCCTCCGCCGCCCCCCGCCTAATGTCCGCCCGCTTTTCGAGGACCCCAATCCGTGCTGCACGTCTCGACCCGCGGCGAAGCGCCGGCCATCGGCTTCTGCGACGCCCTCCTGACGGGGCTCGCCCGCGACGGCGGGCTCTACATGCCCGAGCGCTTTCCCGTCCTCGCCCCCGACGCCATCGCGGCCTTCGCGGGCCGACGCTTCGCGGATGTCGCCAAGACGGTGCTCGGCGCGCTCGTCGACGGGGAGTTCCCTGCCGGCGACCTCGACCGGATGATCGAGGAGGCCTATGCGGGCTTCCGCCACCCCGCGGTCTGCCCCCTGGTCCAGATCGGCGACAACCTCTTCGTCCAGGAGCTCTTCCACGGGCCGACGCTCGCCTTCAAGGACGTGGCGATGCAGCTGCTGGGCCGGCTCATGGACCACGTGCTGCGCGCCCGGGGCCAGCGCGCCACCATCGTGGGCGCCACCTCGGGGGACACGGGCAGCGCCGCGGTCGAGGCCTTCCGCGGCCTGTCCCAGGTCGACGTCTTCATCCTCTACCCGCACGGGCGCGTCTCGGACGTGCAGCGCCGGCAGATGACGGGGGTCGACGCCGGGAACGTCCACGCCATCGCGGTGGAGGGCACCTTCGACGACGCCCAGGCGATCGTGAAGGGCATGTTCAACCACGCGCGCTTCCGCGACGAGCTGCAGCTCTCGGGCGTCAACTCCATCAACTGGGCGCGCGTCGCCGCGCAGGCCACCTACTACTTCACGGCCGCGGCGGCGCTCGGCGGCCCGCGTCGCCCCGTGTCCTTCGCGGTGCCGACGGGCAATTTCGGCGACGTGCTGGCGGGATACGTCGCCAAGCGCATGGGCCTGCCCATCGATCGCCTGCTGGTGGCCACCAACGCCAACGACATCCTGGCCCGCACGCTGGCGAGCGGGGCCTACGAGCTGCGCGGCGTGGTGCCGACCGCCTCGCCCTCCATGGACATCCAGGTCTCGTCCAACTTCGAGCGGCTTCTCTTCGAGGCCCATGGCCGCGACGGCGCGGCGGTGCGCCGGCTCATGGGGGGCCTCGCCCAATCCAAGGCCTTCCTGATCGAGGCGGGGCCGCTCCGGGCGATCCGGGCCGAGTTCGACGGCGCCGCGGTCGACGAGGCCATGACGGCGGACGAGATCGGCCGCACCTGGCGTGAGGCGGGCTACCTGCTCGATCCGCACACGGCGGTGGGCGTGCGCGCCGCGCGCGACGGGCTCGCCCGCGACCCCGCCACCCCCATGGTGGTGCTGGGGACCGCCCACCCGGCCAAGTTTCCCGACGCCGTGGAGCGGGCGAGCGGCGTGCGCCCCGCCCTGCCGCCGCACCTGGCCGACCTCATGGACAGACCCGAGCGCTTCACGGTGCTGCCCGCGCTCCAGGAGGCGGTGGAGGTCTTCATCCGCGAGCGCAGCCGCGCGGCGCGGGGCGCGGCGGCATGAGCGGGATCGTCTTGGGCGTCGCGCCGGAGCCGCGGGTCACGATCCTCGAGAACGGGTTCACGGTCGCGACCGAGGCCATGCCCGGCATCGCGACGGCGGCGTTGGGCGTCTGGGTCGGCGCGGGCTCGCGCCACGAGCGCGCGGACGAGCACGGCCTGTCGCACTTCCTGGAGCACATGGCCTTCAAGGGCACAGCGCGGCGCACGGCGCGGGCCATCGCCGAGGAGATCGAGAGCGTCGGCGGCGACATCAACGCGGCGACCTCCGTCGAGTACACGGCCTACACGGCCCGCACCCTGGGCGAGGACCTGCCGCTGGCCCTCGACATCCTGGGCGACATCCTCACCGCCTCGAGCTTCGACCGGGTCGAGCTCGAGCGCGAGCGCGGGGTCATCCTGCAGGAGATCGCGGGCGTCGAGGACGATCCCGACGACCTCGTCCAGGACATGTTCGTCGAGACCGCCTTCCCGGACCAGCCCATCGGCCGGCGGATCCTGGGCACCCGCGACACGGTGCGGGGCTTCACCCCCGACGGGATCCGGGCCTTCGTGACCCGCGCCTACCGCCCCGACCGCATGGTGCTGGCCGCGGCGGGCCGCGTCGAGCACGAGCGCGTGGTCGAGGCCGCCCACCGCTTCTTCGGGGCGATGCCCGCGACCGACGGCACCGAGCCCGAGCCGGGGCGCTACCGGGGCGGCGAGGCCCGCCTCAAGCGCGACCTGGAGCAGGCGAGCCTCGTCCTCGGCCTGCCCGGCGTGTCCTTCAAGGACCCCACCCACAACGCCACCCAGATCTTCGCCCAGGTGCTCGGCGGCGGGCTGTCCTCGCGCCTCTGGCAGGAGGTGCGCGAGGCGCGCGGCCTCGCCTACGGCATCGACGCCTTCCACTGGTCGTTCTCCGACACGGGGCTGTTCGGGATCGGGGCCGGCACGGCGGGGGAGGACCTGCCCCAGCTCCTCGACGTGACGCTTGCCTGCCTGCGCGAGACGGCGGCCGCCCTCGAGGCGCCGGAGGTGGCGCGGGCCAAGGCGGGGCTGAAGGTCTCCACGCTCGCGGCGCTGGAGAGCCCCGGCGGACGCATCGAGCGCCTGGCGCGCCAGCTCCTCGCCTGGGGGCGGATCATCCCGCCCGAGGAGACCGTCGCCCGCCTGGACGCGGTGGGCGTCGACGAGGCGCGGGCGGCCGGCGCGGCGCTCCTGCGCGGTCCCCCGACGCTCGCCGCCATCGGCCCGATCCGGCGGCTCGGCCCCTTGGCGCGGGTCCAGGAGACGCTCGCGCGGCCGTGATCCCGCCGCAAAGCGCGTCCAAGGGACCCGCCGCGCCCGAAGAGTCCTGCGGACGAGGGGGCGCCCCGCCTTGCCCCGACGGTTCCCCGTCGGTACCACTCTTGAACCGTCCGGCTTCAAGCTCCACCGAAAGACCCGACAGCGTTGCGGCTCGTCACCCTCATCCTCGCTGCGGCCCTGGCGCTCGTCGCCCTTCTGGCCGCCGCTCCCGGCGCGCGGGCCGTCGAGGCGGTGCGCGTCGCGCGCGACACCGCCGCGATCGACCTCTCGCCCGCCATCGAGCGCTACCGCTCCGAGGGCGACGAGATCCGCATCTCCACGGCGCCAGGCCGCGACGGCATCGTGCGCCGGATCGTCGTCAAGGCCCGCGAAGCCGGCACCCGCCCCGACTGGATCGTCTTCGCCCTCTCCAACGATTCCGACGAGCAGATCGAGCGCCTGCTCGTGGCGCCGCATTTCCGGCTCGTGGGCTCGGGCGTGATCTGGCCGGATCTCGGCTCCTCGCGCATCGTCGCGATCACGGCGAGCGAGGGCATCCGGCCCGAGCCCGAGGACAGCACGGACGCGGACGTGTTCCTCGTCACCCTCGATCCGGGCACCACCGTCACCTTCGTGGCGGAGCTGCGCTCGCCCAACGTGCCGCAGATCTACCTGTGGGAGAGCGACGCCTATCGGGAGAAGGTGAACGGGCTCACCCTTTATCGCGGCATCATCATCGGCATCGCGGGCCTGCTCGCCCTCTTCCTCACCATCATCTTCGTGGTGAAGGGGGCGCTCATCTTTCCCGCGGCGGCGGCGCTCGCCTGGGCGGTGCTGGCCTATGCCTGCATCGATTTCGGCTTCTTCCAGCGGGTCTTTCCCGTCACCGAGGTCGCGGAGCGGATCTACCGCGCCGGCGCCGAGGCGGTGCTCGCCGCGACCCTGCTCGTCTTCCTGTTCGCCTATCTCAACCTCAACCGCTGGCACGTGCGCTACAGCCACGTGACCGTGTTCTGGCTCCTCTTCCTCGCCGCGCTGGTGGGGCTCGCCGTGGTCGACCCGCCGGTGGCCTCGGGCGTAGCCAGGATCTCCATCGCGGCCGTGGCGGGCATCGGCTTCGTGCTCGTGATGCACCTGGCGACCCACGGCTACGACCGCGCCGTGATGCTGATCCCGACCTGGCTCCTCCTGATCGCCTGGGTGGCGGCGGCGGGCTTCACGGTCACGGGCTATCTGGGCACGGACCTCGTCTCGCCCGCCCTCATCGGCGGCCTCGTGCTCATCGTGATGCTGATCGGCTTCACGGTGATGCAGCACGCCTTCTCGGGCGGCGCCTTCGCCCAGGGGCAGGTGACGGACGCCGAGCGCCGGGCGCTGGCGCTCTCGGGGGCCGGCGACGTGGTGTTCGATTGGGACCTCGTGAGCGACCGGGTCTATGTCGGCCCGGAGATCGAGGCGACGCTGGGGCTGCGGCGCGGCACGCTGGAGGGCTCGGCCTCCGACTGGCTCGATCATATCCACCCCTTCGACCGCGACCGGTACCGCACCTCCCTCGACGCCGTGATCGAGCAGCGGCGCGGGCGCATCGTCCAGGATTTCCGCCTGCGCTCGGCGTCCGGCCCCTATCATTGGCTGCGGCTCAAGGCGCGGCCGGTGGTGGGCACGGACGGCGAGGTGATCCGCATCGTCGGCACGGTGGCGGACGTGACCGACGTCAAGACCGCCGAGGAGCGCCTGCTCCAGGACGCGGTCCACGACAACCTCACGGGCCTGCCCAACCGCCTGCTCTTCCACGATCGCCTGGAGGCCGCCCTGGCGCTCGCGACCGGCGACGACGCGATCCGCCCCACCGTGATCGTCCTCGACCTCGACCGCTTCAAGGAGGTCAACGAGGCGGTCGGCCTCTCGGCGGGCGATTCCATCCTGCTCACCCTCTCCCGGCGCGTCGGGCGCCTGCTGCGCCCCCAGGACACGCTGGCGCGCGTGGCCGGCGATGCCTTCGCGGTGGTGCTCCTGTCCGAGCGCGAGCCCGACCGGGTGCTCGCCTTCGCGGACCGGATGCGCCGGACGCTCGCGACGCCGATCACCTACGCGGACCGGGAGATCTTCCTCACGGCCTCGATCGGCCTCGCCCTCCACGATCCCGCCGCCGGGGTGCGGGGCGAGGAGCTGCTTCGCCAGGCCGAGCTCGCCATGGCGCACGCCAAGCGCGGCGGCGGCGACCGGCTCGAGGTGTACCGGCCCACCATGCGCGCGGGCCGCGACGACCGGGTCGCGGTGGAGGCCGACCTGCGCCGCGCCCTGGAGCGCGGGGAGATCAAGGTGGTGTTCCAACCCGTGGTGCGGCTCGAGGACCGCACCATCGCGGGCTTCGAGACCCTGCTGCGCTGGGACCACCCCCGCCTCGGCCGCCTCGCGCCCGCCGCCTTCTGGCAGCTCGCCGACGAGACGGGGCTCGCGCCGAATCTGGGCGCGCATGCCCTGGAGCGCGCCGCGGCCGAGCTCGCGGCCTGGCAGACGGCGCTGGACGTCGAGCCGCCGATCTTCGCCTGCGTCAACCTGTCGAGCCGCCTCATCCTGCGCCACGACCTCCTGCAGGACGTGAAGACGACCCTGGCCCGCTCAGGCGTCCTGCCGGGCTCGCTCAAGCTCGAGTTCGGCGAGGGGCTCGTGATGGAGAACCCCGAATACGCCGCCCAGATGCTCGCCCGCATCCGCGACCTCGGGGCCGGCCTGTCGCTGGACGATTTCGGGACGGGCTATTCCTCGCTGCACTATCTCCAGCGCTTCCCCTTCGACACGATCCGCATCGACGCCTCCTTCGTGCGCCAGGCCGCCAACGGCAAGCGCCCGGCGATCCTGCGCTCGCTGGTGAAGCTCGGCAACGAGCTCGGCATGGCGGTGGTGGCGGAGGGCGCCGAGACGGAATCCGACGCGATCGAGCTCTACCAGCTGGGCTGCGACTACGCGCAAGGTCCCCTCTTCGGCGAGCCGCTCTCCCCGCTCCAGGCCCGCCAGCTCATGGGCGCCGCGCCCGAGGCCGCGTGACCCCTCGCTCCCGAGGGGATGAGGGCGAGGGATCGCGACAGGACACCAGCGGTCCCCATCCACGCCTCTCCTATTCACCTCCTCATGCTGA
>DASPJU010000358.1:0-4538 GCA_035628475.1 Salinarimonas sp.
CAAGTTCTCGACCTACGCCACCTGGTGGATCCGTCAGGCCATCACCCGCAGCATCGCGGACCAGGCGCGGACCATCCGCATCCCGGTCCACATGATCGAGACGATCAACAAGATCGTCCGCACCTCCCGCCAGATGCTGCACGAGATCGGCCGCGAGCCGACGCCGGAGGAGCTGGCCGAGAAGCTGGCCATGCCGCTGGAAAAGGTGCGCAAGGTGCTGAAGATCGCCAAGGAGCCGATCAGCCTCGAGACGCCCATCGGCGACGAGGAGGATTCGCACCTGGGCGACTTCATCGAGGACAAGAACGCGATCCTGCCCATCGACGCGGCGATCCAGTCGAACCTGCGCGAGACCACCACCCGGGTGCTGGCCTCGCTCACGCCGCGCGAGGAGCGCGTGCTGCGCATGCGCTTCGGCATCGGCATGAACACCGACCACACCCTCGAGGAGGTCGGCCAGCAGTTCTCGGTGACCCGCGAGCGCATCCGCCAGATCGAGGCGAAGGCGCTGCGGAAGCTGAAGCATCCGTCGCGGTCGAGGAAGCTGCGGAGCTTCTTGGATAATTGACCACGGTCGACGCCCGGCCTCGCGCCGGGTGATTCGGCCCAGCAAGCGTTTCCTAATCGTGCCCTGCTACGTCTGCGGGCATGACGGCATTTCTCAAGAAAGCCCTGCTCATCACCGGCGCGCTCACCGCGCTCCTCTTCCTGATGCCGGGGCTGATCATCTACGCCTCGCTGGCCCTTATCGTGCCGGGGCTGGTCCTGGCCGTGGTGCCGACGGCCTTCCTCTATCTCTGCATCTTCTCGCTCGCCTGGCTCACGATCGGTCGGGCGAGCCGGCCCGCCGCCGCGGCGCTCGGCATCGCGGCAGTGGCGGCGCTCGCGGTCGCCGTGCCCGACCGTCTCAACGACGGGACGCGTGCGCGTCTCGCCGAGGCTGCCGCCCGCGACAGCATGCCCGGGACCGCGATTACGGCTCGCGTCGTCGGCCTGCAGCCCCCACGCGCGTCCGCCCGGGACGCTTGTGACGATCTCTGCCAGCTTCTCCTCTATAGCGGCGCGGCCGAGGGGGTGCTCTCCCTACCGGCGGCGAGCGAGCCCGCCGGCGACGCGCGGCGTCCGCAGACGCCGCCCATGCTGTTCCGGGTCATCCGCCAGCCGCACTGCGACCGACCGGAGGCTCTCGCGCGATCGGAGCACGCCTATCGCTGGACAGGCGACCGGGCGCGGGACATCGAGAAGGCCGCGCGCCTGCGCATCGCCGGGGGCGAGTGCCTTGTCGGCGTCGCAGCCCCGGGCACCAGCCCCGATCTCCTCATCCGGCGCGTCGAGGAGACCGTCGGCACGAAACCCTCCCGCTTGGCGCTCGGCGCGGGGGAAGCGCGCGTCGACGCCCTTGAGCTCGTGATGGGCGAGGCCGTGGTGGCGCGCGGCTCGCACAGGGCCGCCCGCCTGTTGTCGATCCCGCTGTTTCTCGAGCCCTACGGATACGGCCTGGATCTGCGCGGCTGGGAATGGGCGCGGCGCGAGGAGGCCTCGCCGGCCCTCGACGTCGTCGCGCTCCTCCAGCGCTTCACGGCCTTCGCGCTCGACGGTCCCCGCGGCCCCGATGCGTCCGGCCTGCGCCGGAGCCTCGACGCCGCGCTTGCTGACCCATCGCTGCCCGCGAGCGCCGCACCTTTCCAGCTGGTCCCCGATTATTTCGACCTCCTGCGGGGCGGAGGCGTCGGGGCCGACGACATCGGCCGGCTCGCCAGGATCGTCGGTGAGGGCCGCATCACGGGTTTCTGGCACTTCCCCTATTCGGCGTTCAAGCATCCGGACGCCGGGGCCCTGCGCGATCCGATCATCGACCGCCTCGGCCGCCTCATGGCGCAGGGACGATCGGAGGGTTTTCGCAGCCACGAGAGCTACCGCGCGCTCGAGGCGCTGGTGCGCGCCCTTCCCGAAGGGGCGTTCAGCGAGCCCGATCCGCGCGTCGATGCCCTCATCGATGACCCGGGCACCCGCTCGCTCTCGCCCAACCTCATCTATCGCCTGGTCGACCAGGGCGTGGGCGTGGCGACCCGGCTCCTCGCCCTGATGCGGGAGGACTGGACCGGTGCGGTGCGCGGGGCGGGCGGGCGACGGCAGGCCGGCGGCAAGGCCGCGCAGGCCTCGCTGTTGGCTCTGTGCCGGCTCGGGACCGTGGCGGCGGAGCACCTGCCGGCCTTGCGCGCCCTCGCGGCCGAGGGCCTAGTCCCGCCGGGAACCCTCCAGGGCGACCTGTGGCGCGTGACGCTCGTCAGGCTCGGGGCGGGCGTGGAGGAGTTCGACAAGCCAGCAAGCCTGAGCGGAACGGCCGAGCGCTACCGGGAGCGCCTGCGTGCCCAGGCCGCCCGACCCTGCGACAACCTGTGAGGCCCGCCTGCTCGCGCCCCTTGCGTGATGGCCGGTCCCAGGCCAAGAGAGCCGCCACGTCCTCGATCCGAGCGCCCATGGCCGACCGCAACCACATCGACGCCCCCCACCCCCGCGGCGCGCTCACCGTGCGCCTCATCGCCATGCCGGCGGACACCAACGCCAACGGCGACATTTTCGGGGGCTGGGTGCTCTCCCAGATGGACCAGGCGGGGGGCATCGCCGGGGTCGAGCGGGCGCAAGGCCGCGTGGTGACGATCGCGCTCGACGCCATGACCTTCATCCGCCCCGTGAAGGTGGGCGACGTGCTGTGCGTCTACACCGAGATCGAATCGGTCGGGCGCACCTCGATGAAGATCCACGTGGAGGCCTGGGCGCAGCGCTTCCGCACGAACGTCGCCGAGAAGGTGACGGACGCGATCTTCACCTTCGTGGCCATCGATGACGAGGGGCGGCCGCGGGCGTTGCCGCCGGCGGGGGAGGGCGCTCAGGCGAGCGCCTTCTCGTAGCGCCAGGCGCTGGCTCCGTCCTCGTAATAGTCGGCCTCCTGCGAGAAGCGCGCATAGCCCGTCCGGTCGTAGAGGCGTTGCGCGGGCGCGTTGTCGGCCCGCACCTCCAGGCGCACCCGGTCGCAGCCGCGCGCCCGGGCCGCGGCCTCGACGGCGGTGAGCAGCTCGCGGCCCAGGCCCCGGCCGCTGGCCTCGGGGGCCACCGCGATCGAGGCGAGGCGGGCCACGCGGCTGCCACGGCGCAGCTCGATGATCGCGTAGCCCGCGAGCGCGCCGCCCCGCTCGGCCGCGAGGCACAGGATGGTGGGCGCCCGCACCGCGTGGCGCAGCTGGCGCCGGCTCGCCCGGTCGCTCGCGAAGACCGCGACCTCGATGCGCTCCATGGCGTCGAGGTCGCGCTCCTCGGCCGGGCGGATCCTCAGCCCGGCTGCCACGGGAAGGTCCAGGTCTCGGTGAGCGCCCGCCCGCCGGCGCGCAGATAGCAGCGCAGGTCGGTGCGCTGGCCCGGCTCGAGCTTCACGTCGAAGGCGCAGCGGAAGCCCCGGGTCTGCTCGTTGGGCACCACGAAGGTATGGGTGATGCGCCCGGCCGACGTGCTCGGCACCACCTGGACCTGCTCCGGCGCCGAGAGGAAGAAGGCGAGGTCGCCCCCCGCGAAGTCGATGATGAAGCGCCGCGCCGTCGGGTCGCCGGGCTCCGACGACCCGCTCGCCTGCGGCCGCGCCATGAAGGTGTTGAGGGCCTTGGCGCCCGGATGCAGCGAATCGCCGTCCGTCACCGCTTTGATCCGGTAGGCCAGCACCACCTCCTGGCCCGGCTCCCAGGGAATCTTGGGCTCCCAATAGGCTACGATGTTGTCCTCGGTCTCGTCGCGGGTGGGGATCTCGACGAGCTCGACCTGGCCCTCGCCCCACGACCCGATGGGCTCCACCCAATAGCCCGGGCGCTGGTGATAGACCGCCTCCAGGTCCTGGTAGTTCTCGAAGGTGCGGTCACGCTGGAGCAGGCCGAAGCCGCGAGGCCCGTTGTCGAGGAAGCTCGACACGGACTTGGCGGCGGGATTGCGCAGGGGCCGCCAGATCCACTCCCCCGCGCCCGTGTGGAGGAGGAGGCCGTCCGAATCGTGCAGCTCGGGGCGGAAGTCGTCCGAGAAGCGCCGGTCGTTCTCGCCCACGAAGAACATGGAGGTGAGCGGCGCCACGCCCGCCCCCGTCACGGTGCGGCGGGGGAACAGCGTCGCGGTCACCTCCACCGCGGTCTCGACGGCGGGATAGACGTCGAACCGGTAGGCGCCCGTGGCGGCGGACGAATCGAGCAGCCCGTAGATCGTGGCGCGGTCCGGCCCCTGGGTCGTGGTCTCGACCCAGAACTCCCGGAAATAGGGGAATTCCTCGGGCTGCGGCGAGCCCTCGACCCGCAGCGCCAGCGCCCGGGCGGACAGGCCATAGCGTTGGTCGCGGCCCAGGAACCGGAAGTAGCTCGCGCCGAGGAACGCGATCAGCTCGTCGAGCACGTTCGGGCGGTTGAGCGGATAGTGCAGGCGGAACCCCGCAAAGCCCAGATTGATCGGCAGCGGCCGCTCGAAGCGGTTCTTGCCGAGGTCGAACAGGGCCGGCTGGTAGAGCA
>DASPJU010000359.1:0-2421 GCA_035628475.1 Salinarimonas sp.
TGGCATCGAGGTGGTCTCGACCGAGATCTCCGAGATTCTGCCTCCGGACGAAATCCCCGCCGCCGCCGCACGGCTGCGCATCGAGAAGGCTCAGGCCGAATACGAAAGCGTCGAACTCGAAGCTGTCCAGAAGTGGATCGATCAGCTCGCACTCAAGGGCATCAAGCCCGAGCTCGCTCTCGAGGTCATGCAGACCGAACGGGAGAAGGCGAAGGTCGAGCGGAAGATCATCCGCTTCGAACATGCTGAGGAAGTCGCTAAAATCATCGCTGCTGCGACCGAAAGGCTTGCAGGGGCGATCCTAGCCAACAAGGAGTCGAAGTAATGGCGGAGAGAACGTCACATGCGAAGATGGCGGGCAACACCCTGATCATCTTCGGCGTCATCCTCACCCTCGCGTTCACGTTCGGGCAGCTGAACAAAGGACGCAGATCGGACGAAAGGGGGACTCCTGCCGCGCCCGCGCATAGCGCGGCCGCGAACGTCTCGACCACGAGCGTGTCCGGCCGCACCATCGCGGCCGGCACCACCTGCAAGCCCTGGAGCCGCACGCCCCAGACCTGCACGTTCGACCATGTCCCGACCGCCGGCTTCGGCCAGCGCGAGCATGGGTCCCGCTTCTGCATGGACATCCCGCACGGAGCGAACGAGTCGTTCCGTCTTCAGCGGGCTTCGGGCGTAGGCTTCGTCGACTTCGCTGAAGGCGGCGAGCCCCGAGGGACGGTGATCCGGATCACGCGCTTTGTGGGCAACCACCATGGCGCGCCGGTCACCGTCACCTACTGGCTCGGCGGGCCAGAGGGGTGCGGCGCTCCGGCGCTGTCCCCGCAGCCCCCGACCCAGCAGGCAGTTCCTCCCGAGCAGCTTGTCCCCGTCTCCTACCCGGAGCCGACGCCCGCACCCCAGGTGCACTGGACGGACCCCGAGGCGGACCCGAACGGGACCACCTGAGTACCCGTGGCCATGTGGCCACACCCTTCAGCCTCGCGCTTGCGCGAGGCTGCTTTTTTATGCACTACGGACGGAACGTCGAGTTCGCGGTCGCATCAAGGAACGCCACGATCCCGCTCGCGCCGAAGAGGATGACGAGCCCGATGATGCCCCAGAGGATATGCTGCTGGCCCGTTCGCCGCTTCTCCTCGTCCCCGGCGGCCATGATCATCTGCACGACGCCCCAGACGAATACCGCGAACGCGATGACCGCAAGGAGCGTGACGAGGGGGGTGAGGATCTCGCGGGTCACGGCGGTGATGAAGTTGTCGAAGGGGTTCATAGCGATAACAATACCATTCAGCGCGTCCACGCTTCATAAAACGCCCGACCGAGCGCGACCTGCCCTTCGGCGGCGTAATGGAGCCCGTCGCCCTGCATCGCAAAGCCGCTCGTGGGGAATGTCTCGAATTGCGGATCGGCCTCATCCACCTGCGACTGCGCCGCGCGGACCGCATCGTCATAGGCGAGAACGCCCGAGTCACTGATCTGGCCCGCCGCAACATAACCGCGCGAAGTGCGCATCCATTCGACGCGGACGGCCGTGAGGAATGCGTCGAGATTGGTGGCGTAGGCGCCAGCCCATGCCTCGATCGTCGCATCCTGCTCTCCTTGCATCCAGAACACGGCATCGAGCGATGCGACCCCGAGTGCCGCACGCATCCGGCTGCTGGCTTCCTTGGCCTGGTCATAGAGCTCTCCGGTCGATTGCGGCGACCAATCGAGTCCCTCGGCCGCCGCAAGCGGTGTCGAACCCTTGGCTACTTTTCCTATATGCAGGGTTCCGGTCGGATGTGCCGCAAGCCACTGGTTCGCGAACTCGACCTCGGGCCCCCAGGCACGCGGGTTGGCCGGCGTGCCGGTATTGGTTCCGGGCCGCATCACCGTGAACGCGTCGCCGATGCCGTCGCCAGTGGTGTCCGCGAGTATCTGCACGCGATCGTTCGCAGCGTACGGTGCCGCGCCGTTATTCCCGAACCCAAGCGCATTGGACTGCCCTGCAAACAGCACGGTGTGCTTCACGGGCGTCTCCGTGGGCTGCGCGGTATTCGAGGACCGGGTGGGGGCATAGGTCACGATTATCGGTGCGTGCCCGTATCCTGAAGCTACGGGACCGCCACTGGACGAAGGTTCGCTCCAGAGCGGCATGGATGCAGATGGCGGGGCTTCTTGCGCAGGAGGAGCCACAGGCGCATCGCTTGAACGGGCCGTGCCGGATACCGGACGTGCACGCGCCGTGCCTTCGGGGCGAAATGAGGACGATCCGTTCACATTCGAAGGATCAGCCCCGACCGTCGCCCCGAGAAACGCCACGATCCCGCTCGCGCCGAAGAGGATGACGAGCCCGATGATGCCCCAGAGGATATGCTGCTGGCCCGTTCGCCGCTTCTCCTCGTCCCCGGCGGCCATGATCATCTGCACGACGCCCCA
>DASPJU010000360.1:0-2617 GCA_035628475.1 Salinarimonas sp.
GGAGACTCACGCGGATCGCCTCCGCGCCCAACGAGGAGCCCGCGCCGTGACGTGCCAGCCCCGACAACGGCGGCAGCGGTAGACGCTGGACTCCACCTTGCCACGGTGACGCTTCGCCGACGCCTCATCGACCGCAGCCCATGCAGCAGCCTCCGAGGCATACCGAACCTTGGCGCAGGTCATCCGCGTACCTCGCCGTTCGGGTTGTAGTTGTCCCGGACGCTGTCGGGAGCCGGCGCAGGCCGCGTGCAGCGATCCGAGTGGTGATCTCCCCACCGCTGGCACCGGTCGCACCAGCGCGGGGAGTCCTGCGACACGATGCGCGTCTCTCGTCGAAAAAGCTCGCTCATCGCGCCCACCCCCACTTCACGCAGTAGGCAAACCGCCCGACGACCACGGATGCGCCAATGACGACGCCTGGGTAGCGATTCAGCGCGAAACGAGGGAGGCGACGCCGTACGACCGTGGACACCTCATAGCGATAGAGCTGCGGGCGATGCCACTCCATCTTCCGCCAGCACGTGAAGTCGCAGCGGGCGCAATCGGGACACGGCTTGCGCTTGGGTCGCCTTCTAAGCACGCTGATCCTCCAGCACGTCACGGGCGACCTGAGCGCACGCATCAGCGCCGAACGCGTACTCCGGCCCGTAGAAGGCCGCGTCCTCCTTCTCTGGCATTCGGCTGATCCGCGTCAGCGCATCGCGGAAGCGGTCACGGTCGGAGCGCGTCTTGTTCAGGACGGCATAGAGCTTGTCCAACTCCTTGCGCCGACCTCGCAGCTCAGCTTGCGCCGCGTGAAGCTGATCGGGGACTTGAGGGAGCGGGCCGCTTTGGTCCTTCTTGGCGGGCTGGCCCGCCCCCTCGTCCCTACCAGCGCCATCCGGGTTAGCGACCCGGGGAGTGCCACTCGGCGCATCTGTCGCGGGCGAGTTGCTACCTCGAGCGGAAGTCTCGCAGCCGCCCAGGATGGTAAGGGCCTCGCGATTCTCGTCGATGAGCTTCTGGAGGCGCCCCATGAACTCGGTGTCACTCCGGCGCTCGCTGATCCGCTGAATGAGGGACTCGGCCTTGAGGTCCGACCACTTGCGATGCCCACTCACGGAAGCCTCCGATCTGCGTTTGAGCTCGGGAAGATGCAGAGCAGCCAACCTGCATGCCCCGTCGCCTTGCCGCACAGGCACGTCTTGGCAAGGGAGGCTGCACGGACACGTGCACCCATCTCCTCCAGGGTGAGATCCTTCCGAAGCTCGCTCATTCCGCCGGCCCTTCGATCAGCACACTTGCGCGCTCCATGGCGTCGGCCCACTCGCGTAGCCGCTCAATGGAGACGCTCATCTGGCCGTGCATCATGTGGAAGCCAGCGTCGTAGGCGTCCACGAGTCGCCGCATCGCGTCGGCGTGGTCGCAGAACAGCGTGTCTCCTTCGCGAAGCGACTTATCAGGCATCGGGATCGTCGAGGCTCAGAAGGAACTCGCTGATCGTGGCGTTCGACGGGCACGTGCGCCCAACCGAGTCGATCCACAGGCACAACGCGGACACCTTGGCTTCTGCCTCACGACGCAGGCGGTCGGCCCGACGCAGCTCGATGCCGACGGTCTCCGTCGCATCGTCGAGGCTGTCGAGCGCCATCTGGATGCGCGTGTCGCGGCTGCCGGTATTGAGCTCAGGCATCGAATCGTCTCCGTTGAACGCGGAACATCTCCTGGTCGTCGTCGAACCGCTGCACGACGACCTCCTGGCCCGGCTGCATCTCGAGGACGAGCATCGTCACCTGAGCGGCAACGCGAGCCAGAACCTCGTCCTTCGTGTCGCCCATGCCAACCGGGCCGGGGAACGGCGTGCTTTCGTTGCGAGTCACGCCGACACCTCAGGAGCCGTCAACCGCTCGACATCAGCCTCCGACAACAACACAAGCTCAACCTGGTCCTCATCGACCCGCTCGAACTTGAACCCGGCGCAGAGAACGATCTCGCCCAGGGCCGCGTCCCTCGGGATGCGGCAGTAGTACTGGTCCGGCTCAAGGTAAATCCGCTCCATTAGGACGCCCTCCTGGACGCAAGGTCGATCACGTTCGTCGGCTCCCCCTTGATCCACGCCTCCGCCTTCAACCACGTCTCCTCATCCGCGCGCTCACACGCATCCAACATCCGGTGCGCCGCTGATCGACGCAACCGCCACGCGCGGCACCGCTTCAACACCCGCACGTACTCCGCGAACAAGGCAACGCTGAACCCGTCCACCTGCAGACTGTCGACGAGCACTTGGCCACCCGCCTTCTTCAGGCTTCCGGTCCGGTTGAGCTCCTGCACGACAAGGATCGGGTCCGGGTGCTCGAGGCTGCGGATGGCGCGGAAGATGGTGCGGTGCGTGTCGAGCGTGAAATCGAACACGTCCAGGTCGGTTTCGGGGAGCTTGCGGGCGATAAGGATCACGCCGAGAACTGCGCGTTCAGCTTCGATGTTCTGGTAGTGGGTGGGGTCAGGCACCGTCGGCCTCCATGTCCTGCTTGACGGCGCGCACGGCGGCGGCCCCGAGGTTCGCGAACCGCTCAAAGTTCGCTTCGTTGCGGCAGATGAACTCGATGTCGTTGTAGACCTGGCCGGTCTTCGGGTTCCG
>DASPJU010000361.1:0-4181 GCA_035628475.1 Salinarimonas sp.
ATCATGAAGACGAGCGTGATCTCGAAGGAGTTCCAGGACCGCTATCTCTCCAACCCCGACGATCCCAACGCCTTCGAGGGCCGGGTCGTGGTGTTCGAGGGACCCGAGGACTACCACCACAACATCGACAACCCGGAGCTCGAGATCGACGAGCACACCATCCTGGTCATGCGCGGCGCGGGGCCGATCGGCTATCCGGGCTCGGCCGAGGTGGTGAACATGCAGCCCCCCGCGGCGCTGATCCGCCGAGGCGTGCTCTCGCTGCCCTGCATCGGCGACGGGCGCCAGTCGGGCACCTCGGGCACGCCCTCCATCCTCAACGCCTCGCCCGAGGCCGCGGCGAACGGGGGGCTCGCGCTGCTGCGCACCGGCGACCGCATCCGCATCGACCTCAACAAGCGCTCCGCCGACATCCTCGTCTCGGCGGAGGAGCTGCAGAGCCGGCGCGCCGAGCTCGAGGCGAAGGGCGGCCATCCCTACCCGGATTCGCAGACCCCCTGGCAGGAGATCCAGCGCGCGATGGTGGACCACCTGTCGGAGGGCATGACCCTGAAGCCCGCGGTGAAGTACCAGCGGGTGGCGCAGTTCTTCGGCGTGCCGCGGGACAATCACTGAGGGATGTCGCGGAGAAGCGGAAGCCGCCTCTCCGCGGAATACCCCTCGGAGCCGGTCACTCAGGGCGGCGCGACGAGGCCGCCTCCGCCGCCGAGCCCGTATTCGCGCAGCACGCCGAGCGACTCCGTGCGGATGCCGCGGGCCACGGCGCCCCGCATGTCGTCGAGGATCTTGCCCTCGTCGACGGGCCGGCCGGGATGGTTCTGGCGTACGTACTCGCCCACGGCCGTGCGCAGGATCTCGTCGTAGGACTTCGACTCGCTGCCGGCCTGTTGGGTGACGGCGTCGAGCGTCGCCGCGAAGTCCTCGCCGACGCTGGTCCCGCTGCCCGGACGGGCGGCGATCCCGTTCGCGGCGAAAGCCTCCGTCACGGCCTGCGAGGCCACCTGGCGCTTGAGGGCGTATCCGGACGGCCCCTGCCCGGAGCCGTAGGCCAGCAGCTCGCTGTCCACATGGGCTGGGTTCTGCGCGATCGAGTAATAGGCGCCCAGGAGCTCCTGATGCTCACGCGTCATCTTCTTGGTCCCGTTCGAGCCGTCGTGGGCCGCCGAGAGGGTCGCGTGAAGCGCCTCCTGCCCGCCCACGTTCCGGATCATCTGCTCCTCCGTCATGCCGGAGCCCGGCGCGGCCGCCCGGATGCCGTCGCGGAACACGAACGCATAGGCCTTCCCGTCGACCACGAAGGAGGCACCGCCGAGATTGTGCCGCGACAGCTCGTCCATCAGCTCCCGGTGATTCGGGTTCCCGGCCGGGTCGAAGCCCGGTATGGCGCGCGGGAGGTCGCGCGGGCTCTCCAGCACCGTATAGCTCGCCTCTGCGGCCGAGGGTGTCCGGCCGAGAATCCGGCCCATCAGCTGGACGTCCGCCTGGGGCAGTTGCGAGCGGCCGGGACCGCGACCGACATCCGAGGCCGGCGGAGTTCGCTCGACGCCGATCCCCGCGACCCTGGTGGGGATGTTGAAGGAGGCCGCGGCCGTCGACTGCGCGGGGGAAAACGTCGGGGGTCCGTAGGACGATTGGATTGTACTTGTCATAACATAACACCACTACGATGCGTTACAAGCATTATATATAACAACTAGTAAGCTGATCAAGCCCCTTCTCCCAGCCCAGTCGCCCGTGGCTTTCTGAAGATGGCAGCGAACCGGCGAAGACGGGTGCTCGCGTGGCCAAGTCGGTCTATGGAAGAGCCTCGACGGAGACCCTTGCCGATGGAGACCTTCGCCCCCCGCCGCGCCGCCTTCCGCGCGCTTCACGAGAGCGGCTGCTTCGTGATCCCCAACCCCTGGGACGTCGGCACCGCGCGCTACCTGCGCCGGCTGGGCTTTCCCGCGCTCGCCACCACCTCCTCGGGCTTCTCCTTCTCGAAGGCGCTGCCCGACACCGACTGGGCCGTGCCCCTCGACATGGCGCTCGCGCATATCGCCGAGATCGTGGGCGCGACCGAGCTGCCGGTGAGCGCGGATTTCGAGTCGGGCTACGCGCACGAGCCCGAGGGCGTGGCCGCGAACGTGGCGGCCTGCGTGGCCACCGGGGTCGCGGGACTGTCGATCGAGGATTCGACGGGCGATCCCGAGCGGCCGCTCTACGACCTGCCCCTCGCGGTGGAGCGCATCCGCGCGGCCCGCGCCGCCATCGACGCCAGCGGCGCCGGGGTGATGCTGACCGCGCGCGCCGAGTGCTACCTGGTGGGCCATTCCGAGCCCCTGCCCGAATCGATCCGCCGCCTGCAGGCCTATGCGGAGGCCGGCGCGGACGTGCTGTACGCGCCGGGCCCGCGCAAGCGGGAGGACATCCGGGCGATCGTCGAGGCGGTGCACCCGAAGCCCGTCAACGTCATCATGTCCTCCAACACGGGGCTGACCGTGGAGGACCTGGCGGGACTGGGCGTGCGGCGGATCTCGGTGGGCTCGGCGCTGGCGCGGGCCGCCTGGACGGGCTTCATCCGGGCCGCGACGCAGATCGCCACGGAGGGGCGCTTCAACGGCTTCGACGGCACCGCCTCCTTCGGCGACCTCAACGCCTTCTTCCGCCAGGACCTCAAGGAGCGCTCGTGACCCGCGACCTCCAGGCCTGGACGCCCCGCCCCCGGCCGGAGCGCCGGGTCCACGAGGGCCGCTTCGTGCGCCTCGAGCCCCTCGACCCCACCCGCCACGGCGAGGACCTGTTCGCGGCCGCGAGCGCGCCCGGCGCCGAGGCGCGCCATCGCTACCTGTTCGAGGAACCGCCTCGGAGCCGCGAGGCCTTCCAGGCCTGGCTCGCGCGCTCGGCGGCATCCGAGGACCCGCTCTATTTCGCGGTGGTCGACCGCGCGAGCGGCCGGGCGGTCGGGCGGCTCACCTTCATGCGAATCGACACGGTCCACGGCGTCATCGAGACGGGCTCGATCCTGTTCGGGCCGGATCTCGCCCGCACGCCCGGCGCCACGGAGGCGATCTATCTCCAGGCCCGCCATGCCTTCGACGATCTCGGCTATCGCCGCTTCGAGTGGAAGTGCAACGCCCTCAACGAGCCCTCCCGCCGCGCCGCCGACCGCCTCGGCTTCGCCCATGAGGGGCTGTTCCGGCAGCACATGGTGGTCAAGGGCGAAAACCGCGACACCGCGTGGTACGCCATGCTCGATGCCGAGTGGCCCGTGCGGAAAGCCGCCTTCGAGCGCTGGCTCGATCCGGCTAACTTCGACGCCGACGGGCGCCAGCGCGCGAGCCTGGCGTCGTTTCGAGAACGATGATGGGAGGAGACGTCATGGCAGGCCGGCTGAGCGGCAAGACCGCCCTCGTGACCGCGGCGGGACAGGGGATCGGGCGCGCGATCGCGGAAGCGTACCTGCGCGAGGGCGCCCGGGTCATCGCCACCGATCTCGACGAGGCCAAGCTCGCGGGGCTGGAGGGCGCCACGGCGCGCCGCCTCGACGTGCTCTCCACGCCCGCCGTCGAGGCGCTGGCCCGGGACGCCGGCGCCGTGCAGATCATCGCCAACTGCGCCGGCTACGTGGCGCATGGCAGCGTGCTGGACACCGACGAGCGCACCTGGGACGTCTCCTTCGACCTCAACGTCAAGTCGATGCACCGGGTCATCAAGGCCTTCCTGCCCGGCATGCTGGAGAGCGGCGGCGGCTCGATCGTCAACATCGCGTCGGGCGCCTCGTCCATCAAGGGCGCGCCGAACCGCTACGCCTACGGCGCCACCAAGGCGGCGGTGATCGGGCTGACCAAGGCGGTGGCGGCGGACTTCATCACGCGCGGCGTGCGCTGCAACGCCATCTGCCCCGGCACGATCCAGTCCCCGTCGCTGGACGACCGCATCGCGGCGCTCGCGACATCCACGGGCAAGTCCATGCACGAGGCCCGCGCCATGTTCATCTCCCGCCAGCCCATGGGGCGGCTCGGCACGGCCGAGGAGGTGGCGCATCTCGCCGTCTACCTCGCCTCCGACGAGAGCGCGTTCACCACGGGCACCACCGCCGTCATCGACGGGGGGTGGACGCTGTAGCCCTGCCTCCCCTCTCCCGATGGGAGAGGGGCCGGGGGTGAGGGTGGCGCGGGCAGACCAGATCGCTCCGCCCT
>DASPJU010000362.1:0-2639 GCA_035628475.1 Salinarimonas sp.
TGGTCTCGCTCTTGGCACCGCCCTGGGCGGAGCCCTGAGCCGAGCCCTGGCTGCTCGCGGCATTCGTCTTCGCGGTCGCGTCGCCGCCCTGCCGGGCCTCGGCGCCGGCCTTCGTGGCCGCGTCGCCGGCGCCCGGGCGGGCGCCCTTCATGGAGGCGTCGCCTCCGGCGCGCGCGCCGGCGGGAGCCGTCGTCTTGGTCTGCGGCGAGGCGGCGTCGTCCCCGGCCGAGGGGGTCTGCGCGTAGGCCGCCGTGCTCATGAGCACGGCCGTCAAGCCGACGAGGATCCTGTTCATCACGTTGAACTCCGTATGGAATTTGCGTGATGGAGGAACTCGCGACGAACGGCCGTGTTCCGGGGCCGAGCCGGGCCGCCGCGTCAGCCCCGCTCGTAGAGGAGCCGCGCCCGGATCGTGCCGTCGATGGCGCGGGCGTCGTCCAGCACCGCCTCGCTGTCCTCCCGGGTGCCGTCGGCCTCGATCACCACGTAGCCGATCTCGCCGTCGGTCTGGAGGAACTGGCCCGCGATGTTGAGGCCGCGCCGGGCGAAGATCTCGTTGAGGCCCGTCAGCACGCCGGGCACGTTGCGATGGACGTGGATGAAGCGGGTGCCGGTGGGCCGCGCGGGCAACTGCACCTGGGGGAAGTTCACGGCGCCCACCGTGGAGCCCACGTCGGAATATTCGACGAGCTTCTTGGCGACCTCGGCGCCGATGCGCTCCTGGGCTTCCTCCGTGGAGCCGCCCACATGCGGGGTGATGATCACGTTGTCGAGGCCCTGGAGGGGCGAGACGAAGGCCTCGCCGTTGGCGGCCGGCTCCACGGGAAAGACGTCCACGGCCGCCCCGCGCAGGTGCCCGTCGCGCAGCGCCGAGGCCAGCGCCTCGAGGTCCACCACGGTGCCGCGGGCATTGTTGATGAAATAGGCGCCGGCCTTCATGGCCCGGATCTCCCGCTCGCCGATCATGCCCTGCGTCGCGGGCGTCTCGGGCACGTGCAGGCTCACCACGTCGGACTGCGCCAGCAGCGCGTCGAGGGTGGCGACCGGCTCGGTGTTGCCGTAGCGCAGCTTGTCGGTGTGGTCGAAATAGATCACCCGCATGCCCATGGCTTCCGCCAGCGAGGAGAGCTGCGAGCCGATATTGCCGTAGCCCACGATGCCCAGCGTCTTGCCCCGGACCTCGTGGCTGTCGGCGGCCGACTTGTCCCAGCCCCCGCGATGGGCCGCCACCGAGCGCGGGAAGACGCGGCGCATCAGCATCACGATCTCGGCGATGGTGAGCTCGGCCACGGAGCGGGTGTTGGAGAAGGGCGCGTTGAAAACCGGGATGCCGGCCCGACGCGCCGCGTCGAGGTCCACCTGGTTGGTGCCCACCGAGAAGCAGCCCACGCCGATGAGGCGGTCGGCGCCCTGGAGGACCTCGGCGGTGAGCTGGGTGCGGGAGCGGATGCCCAGCAGGTGCACGCCGCGCACCGCCTCGGCGAGCTCCGCCCCGTCGAGCCCCTTCTTGAGCCGCGTCACGTTGGAATAGCCCGCCGCCTCCAGGAGCCCCGCCGCGCTGTCGTTGACGCCCTCCAGCAGGAGGACGCGGATCTTGTCCTTGCGGAGGGACAGGCGCTCGGGCATGGGGGACTCCTCCAGGTGGTGCGGGCGCGGGTTAACATCCGCAGCGGCGCGGGTCCAGGCGGGCCGTCCCCTCCCTCCTTTGAGGGGGAGGGTGCCCTGCGCAGCAGGGGGAGGGGGCCGCCGGAGGCTTCGCACCAACGGCGCCGCGCGAGATCAGCGTCGGACGAGCCTCCCCAACGCCCGCTCCGCTTTTACGCGCCCCCCTCTCCCGACCCCGCCTCGCGGGGCCACCCTCCCCCTCCAGGGGACAGGGACAGCGCCGCTCGCTCCACCCGCGCCGCGCAGACCTTGAACTCGGGGATCTTTCCCATCGGGTCGAGCTGCGGGATCGTGAGGAGGTTGGCGGCGGCCTCCACATAGGCGAAGGGGATGAAAACCATGTCGGGCTGCATGGCGGGGTCGGCGCGCGCCGTGAGCGCCACCGTGCCGCGCCGGGTCGTGACGCGGATCGGCTCCCCCGCCTCGACGCCCAGGCGCGCGAGCGCGTCGGGGTGCAGGCTCGCGGTGGGGGCGGGCTCCAGGGCGTCGAGCACCGGCGCGCGCCGGGTCATGGCGCCCGTGTGCCAGTGCTCGAGCTGGCGGCCGGTGGTGAGCACGAAGGGGAAGTCGGCGTCGGGCGTCTCGGCGGGGGGCGTGATCGCGGCGGGCACCAGGAGCCCGCGCCCGCCCTCCCGCGGAAAGCGGTCGCCGAACACGATCCCGTGGCCCGGCGCGTCCGGGGCGGGGCAGGGATAGGTGACGGACCCCTCACGCTCCAGGCGCTCCCAGGTGATGTTGTCGAGCGAGGGCATCACCCGCTTCATCTCGGCGAAGATCTCGGACGGATGCGCGTAGGTCCAGGCGAGCCCCAGGCGGCGGGCGAGCTCCTGCGTCACCCACCAGTCGGGCCGCGCCCCTCCCGGCGCGTCCACCGCCTTGCGTCCCATCTGGACCTGGCGGTTGGTGTTGGTGGCGGTGCCGTCCTTCTCGGGCCAGGCAGCGGCGGGCAGCACCACGTCGGCGAACATGGCGGT
>DASPJU010000363.1:0-3744 GCA_035628475.1 Salinarimonas sp.
GACTTGCCCGAGCCCGAGGGACCCATGACGGCGACCATGTCTCCCTCGGCGATGCCGAGGGAGACACGGTCGAGCGCCACGACGCGGCCGGCGTCGAGCTCGTAGGCGCGGGAGAGGTCGCGCACCTCGATGAGCATGGCGGTGGGTCCCCCCTCAGAACAGCCGCGGGCCGCGCGGCGGGCCGGAGCGGCCGGACTCGACCGGGGCGGGCGCGGCGCCGCGCGGGCCGCCGCCCACCACGACCTGCGCTCCCTCCTTCAGCTCGCCCGAGACCATCTCGGTGAAGCTGCCGTCGGTGATGCCCACGCGAAGCGTCACGGGCTGCGGGCGCCCGGCGGCGTCCAGGACGAAGACCCGGCCCGGCGCGCCGGCCTCGGCGGGCGCCCTGCGCGGGCGCCCCTCGGCGAGCATCGCCTCCAGCCGCGCCCGGCGCTCGGGGTCGAACACCGCCGCCATCTTGCGCATGATCTCCGCCCTGTGGGCCCGGCCGGCGGCCCGGCGCTCCTCGTCGGAGAGGCCCGGCTCGCGATAGGGCGCGGCGGCCCGCGCCTCGGCGAGCACGGATTGGATCATCGCCATCTGCTCGGGCGTGGGGTTCAGCTCCGCCACGAGCCGCTCGCGCATCCCCTCCATGCCGCGCCAGTTGCCGCGCTCGTTCCCTTGCGCCTGGGCGGCGCCGATCGGGGCGGGGGAGGGCGCCGGCGCGGCGCCGGGCGCGCGAAAGCGCAGGGCGGCGTTGGGCACGCGCAGCACGTCGCGGCGCTCGTCCGTGACGATCGCGAGGTTGGCGGTCATACCGGGGAGCAGCGCGCCGTCCCGGTTCTCGACCTCGACGACGGCCGTGTAGGTGACGACGTTCTGCACCGTCTGGGCGCCGAGCCGCACGAGCTTCACGGCGCCCTCGAAGGTCCGGCTCGGATGGGCGTTGACCGTGAAGCTCACGGGCTGGCCCGGCTTGAGGCGGCCCACGTCGGCCTCGTCGATATTGGCGTAGATGTCGATCCGGCGCAGGTCCTGCGCCACCTGGAACAGGGTGGGGGCGTTGAGCGATGCCGCGACCGTCTGGCCGAGCTCGATGTCGCGCTTGATCACGACGCCGTCCACGGGAGAACGGATCTCCGCGCGCTCCAGGTCGATCTCCACGTCGCGCAGCTTCGCCTCGCGCTGGGACACGACCGCCTCGCCGGACTTCAGCTGCGCCTCCGCGAGCTTGATGTCGGCCTCGAGCCCCGCCATCTCGGCGCGGGTCGAGGCCATCCCGGCCTCCGAGGACGCGAGGGACGCGGTCTGGACCTCCACGGCCGTGCGCGCCGCGTCGAGGGCGGTGGCGGCGCCGACCGCGCGGGCGTTGAGCTCGGTCTGGCGCTCGAGGGACCGGCGCGCCTCGGCGAGCTGAGCCTGCACCTTGTCGCGCTGCGCCGTGACGTCCCGCAGGGTCGACTCGGCCTTGAGACGGGAGGCGCGGGCCCGGGTGAGCTGGGCCTCGCGGACGCTCAGGTCGGCCCGCGCCTGGGCGAGATCCGCGCGGGCGGCGTCGCGGCGCGAGCGGATCTGGTCGGCGTTGATCCGCGCCAGGACCTGGCCTGCCTTCACGGGGCTGTTGTAGTCCGCCAGGATCTCGATCACCTGCCCCGAGAGCTGCGAGCCCACCAGCACGGTGGTGACCGGCGTCAGCGAGCCCGTGGCCCGCACGCTCGCGGTGATGGCGCCGCGATCGACCGCGGCGAGGCGGTAGGGCGCCTCGGCGGCCTGGCCTCCGGCGCCCATCGTCGTCCACGCGTAGCCGCCCGCGCCCGCGGCGGCCAAGGCCGCCAGACCCCAAACCCATTTCCGGCGCACGGCCAGCCTCTCTTCGCGAATTCCCGCTGCGTCGTTCCGCAAGCCCCTTCCGATATCACGGGTTTGCGGCTGAATGACGGATGAAGAATGTGTCATGTCGCGGCCGCGGCGGGGTGAACGCGGCGCGCGGGCGTGCTACATGGCCGCGCTCGGATCCAACGAGTCCCGCCATGACCGCCGTCCTGCAACGCCACCCCGAGACCGACATCCACGCCCTGATGGGCGACCTCGGCCGGCGCGCCCGCGCCGCGGCCCGCGCCGTGGCCCTCGCGCCGGCGGAGGCGAAGGACGCCGCCTTGCGGGCCATGGCGGCCGCGATCCGCGCGCGAGCGCCCGCGATCCTCGCCGGCAACGCCGCGGATTTGGCCGAGGCGCGCGGGCGCGGCCAGACCTCCGCCTTCCTCGACCGCCTCGCGCTCGATCCGGCGCGCCTCGAGGCGGTGGCGCGCGCCGTGGAGAGCGTCGCCGGCCTTCCCGACCCGGTCGGGCGGACGCTCGCCACCTTCACCCGCCCCAACGGCCTCGTCATCGATCGCGTGGCGACGCCGCTGGGCGTCGTGGGGGTGATCTTCGAGAGCCGGCCCAACGTCACGGCGGATGCGGGCGCGCTCTGCCTCAAGGCGGGCAACGCCGCGATCCTGCGCGCGGGCTCGGACAGCTTCCGCACCTCGTCCGCCCTTGCGGCCGCCATGGCGGAGGGTCTCGCCGCGGCCGGGCTTCCGGCGGAGGCGATCCAGCTCGTGCCGACCCGCGACCGGGCGGCGGTGGGCGCGATGCTGGCGGGGCTCGAGGGCTGCGTCGACGTGCTCGTGCCGCGCGGGGGCAAGAGCCTGGTGGCCCGGGTCCAGGCCGAGGCGCGGGTGCCCGTCTTCGCCCATCTCGACGGGGTCTGCCACGTCTATGTCCACGCGGCCGCCGACCTCGCCATGGCCGAGCGCATCGTGCTGAACGCCAAGATGCGCCGCACGGGCGTCTGCGGCGCCGCCGAGACGCTTCTCGTCGACCGAGCCTGCACGGCCACGCACCTCAGGCCCCTCGTCGCCATGCTCCTCGACGCGGGCTGCGCCGTGCGGGGCGACGAGGCGGTCCAGGCGGCCGATCCCCGGGTGACGCCGGCCTCGCCCGAGGACTGGCCGGCCGAGTATCTCGACGCCGTCATCGCGGCCCGCGTGGTGGACGACCTGGACGCGGCCATCGCCCATGTCGAGACCCACGGCTCGCACCACACGGACGCGATCGTGACGGACGATCCCGCCGCCGCCGAGCGCTTCTTGCGCGAGGTCGATTCCGCCATCGTGCTCCACAACGCCTCGACCCAGTTCGCGGACGGGGGCGAGTTCGGCTTCGGCGCCGAGATCGGCATCGCCACGGGGCGGATGCATGCCCGCGGCCCGGTCGGTCCCGAGCAGCTCACGAGCTTCAACTACCGCATCCGCGGCACGGGGCAGGTCCGGTCGTGACGGGGGGCATCCTCGGGGAGGTCGGCGCCGCCACCCTCGCCCGCCGGGCTCCGCCCGTCGACCTGCCCCCTGGCGGGGACGGTCGGGCCGAAGGCCCGGGCGAGGGGGGAACCACGCCTGGTCGTCGCGTCACCCTATGATCCCCCTGCCTCCCCACCAGCGGGGCCTGCGGGTCGGGCTGTTCGGCGGCTCGTTCAATCCCGCCCATGCGGGCCACCGGCACGCGACGCTGCTCGCCATGAAGCGCCTGTCCCTCGACTGGGCCTGGTGGATCGTGACGCCGGGAAACCCGCTCAAGGACACGAGCGGCCTGCCGTCGCTGCCCGAGCGCATCGCCACGGCCCGCGCGGTGGCGCGCCATCCGCGCATCGCGGTCACGGGCCTGGAGGCGGCGATCCGCACCCGCTACACCGTCGACACGCTCGCGTTCCTCGCCCACCGCTGC
>DASPJU010000364.1:0-3876 GCA_035628475.1 Salinarimonas sp.
AAGGCTGAGCTCAACGTCGGCGACGAGGTCGAGGTTTATGTCGACCGGGTCGAAAACCATATGGGCGAAGCGATGCTTAGCCGCGACCGCGCCCGCCGCGAAGCCGCCTGGGACAAGCTCGAAAAGGAATTCGAAGCCGGCAACCGCGTCGAAGGCGTGATCTTCGGCCGGGTCAAGGGCGGCTTCACCGTCGATCTGAACGGCGCCGTCGCCTTCCTGCCCGGAAGCCAGGTCGACATCCGCCCGGTCCGCGACGTCGGGCCGCTGATGGACCTGCCCCAGCCCTTCCAGATCCTCAAGATGGACCGCCGCCGCGGCAATATCGTCGTGTCGCGCCGCGCCATTCTCGAAGAGACCCGCGCCGAGCAGCGCTCCGGCCTGATCCAGTCGCTGACCGAAGGCCAGGTGATGGACGGCGTCGTCAAGAACATCACCGATTACGGTGCGTTCGTCGACCTCGGGGGCATCGACGGCCTGCTCCACGTCACCGACATCAGCTACAAGCGCGTCGGCCATCCGAGCGAGGTGCTCAACATCGGCGACACGGTGAAGGTGCAGATCGTCCGCATCAACCGCGAGACCCAGCGCATCAGCCTCGGCATGAAGCAGCTCGAGAGCGATCCGTGGGAAGGCGCCGGCGCCAAATATCCGGTCGGCGGCGTGTTCCGCGGCCGGGTGACCAACATCACCGAATATGGCGCCTTCGTCGAGCTCGAGGCCGGCATCGAGGGCCTGGTCCACGTCTCCGAGATGAGCTGGACCAAGAAGAACGTCCACCCGGGCAAGATCGTCTCGACCAGCCAGGAGGTCGAGGTGGCCGTCCTCGAGGTCGACGAGGAGAAGCGCCGGATCAGCCTCGGCCTCAAGCAGGCCCAGGCCAATCCCTGGGCCGCCTTTGCAGAGAAGCACCCGGTCGGCAGCACCGTCGAGGGCGAGGTCAAGAACGCCACCGAGTTCGGCCTGTTCATCGGCCTCGAGGGCGATGTCGACGGCATGGTCCACATGTCCGACATCGCCTGGGGCATCTCCGGCGAGGAAGCTCTCGGCCTGCACCGCAAGGGTGAGGTCGTGAAGGCCCAGGTGCTCGACGTGGACGTCGAGAAGGAGCGCATCTCGCTTGGCATCAAGCAGCTCGCGGGCGATCCCTTCGCGGATGCCGGCGAGATCCGCAAGGGCCAGGTCGTCACCTGCGAGGTGCTCGAGGTGAAGGACAGCGGCATCGAGGTGAAGATCGTCGATACCGACCTCTCCACCTTCATCCGCCGGGCCGAGCTCGCCCGCGACCGCGGCGACCAGCGCCCCGAGCGCTTCGCCGCCGGCGAGCGGGTCGACGCCCGCGTGGTCCAGTTCGACCGCAAGGCGCGCCGCGTCCAGCTCTCCATCAAGGCTCTCGAGATGGCCGAGGAGAAGGAGGCGATGGCTCAGTACGGCTCGGCCGATTCGGGCGCCTCGCTCGGCGACATCCTCGGCGCGGCCCTCAACAAGGCCCGCACGACGGACAAGAAGTAGGCATCGCGCGCCCCTGGCGCATGCGAGCGAGACCCGCGCCGGGCGACCGGCGCGGGTTTTTTCATGCCGCCATCGCGCCGACCACGTCCTCCAGGAGACGGTCGACCGCCGCCTCGTCGCCGCCGGTCAGATGGGCGAAATGGCCCTCGAGCAGGAGGTGCGAGAAGCCGTGCACCACGGACCAGGCCCTGGTGAGCGAGGCGCGAAGCGCCTCGTCGAGGGGGGCGTCGGGCCTGCCGTGGACGAGGCGGATCGCGGTCGCGAGCTCGTCGAAGGCCTCCTCGGCCGCCGCGTGGTAGGCGGGATCGTCGCCGTCGAGGCGCGAGCGGCTGAAGGTCAGGCGGAAGCGCTCCGGGTGGCGGCGCGCGAAGGCGACATAGCCGCGCGCGATCGCCCGCAGCCGGTCACGGGGATCCTCCATGCCCTCCCGCGCCTCGCGCATGAAGGCGGTGAGCGTCGCGAAACCCAGGGCCGCCAGCGCGGTGAGAAGGCCGCGCGCGTCCCCGAAATGGTGCGCCGGCGCAGCATGCGAGACCCCGGCCCGGCGGGCGCATTCCCTCAGGGTGAACCCTGAGACGCCCCGCTCGGCGAGGACCAGCTCCGCCGCCTCCAGGAGCGCCCGGCGCAGGTCGCCGTGGTGATAGGCGTCGCGGCCCATGGTCCTATCCTCGTGTCGTTCAAGCGTCGCGCGACGAGCCTGGCGCCGCCCCGGCCGCCGGGAGGCCAAGTCGCCCGGCGCCCGCCACCGGGCCCTCGCGGGACATGTCGGTGGGCCTGGCCGGACGCGCCGCTCCCAGGGCCGGTATACCGCAACGCAGCATCGATCGCCTTCGACTCGAATCGGATTTCATGACATTCTGACGACCGTCGGAACGATCGACAGGAGGAACCGACATGTCGCTGCAGAGCCATCTGGCGGAGCTGGAACGGAAGCATCAGGCCCTCGAGCGTGAAATTCAGGACTGCCTGGTCCATCCCTCGGCGAACGATCTTCGCGTCGTCGAGCTCAAGCGACGAAAGCTGCAGCTGAAGGACGAGATCATGCGCCTGCGCCAGTCCGTGTTGACGCAGCAGCCGACTCTCCACTGATCATCCCAACCGTGCCTGCGACCCGCCGCCCCGGACCCCCGGGGCGGCGGTTTCGTTTGTCGGCGCGGCAGGCGCGGCGAGCGAACGAAGAGAGCGGTGGTGAGGGGGTCATCGCAGGGTGGAGCGCTGTCCTGAGACGCCCCCTCACCCTCGCGCCGCCGCCCTCGCACCAGCCCCGGCCATGAGGGGCTGGTGCCCTCTCCCCGCAAGCGGGGAGAGGAGACCGGTCACAGCGCCCGCGCCATCTCGCGCAGCCGGAACTTCTGGATCTTGCCCGTCGAGGTCTTGGGCAGCTCGGCGAAGACCACGGTACGGGGGCACTTGTAGGAGGCGAGATGCGCCCGGCACCAGGCGATGAGGTCGTCGGGGGTGGCGCTCGCGCTGGGCTTCAGCTCCACGAAGGCGCAGGGGGTCTCGCCCCATCGCTCGTCCGGGCGCGCCACCACGGCGACCGCCGCCACGGCGGGGTGCTTGTAGAGCGCGTCCTCGACCTCGATGGAGGAGATGTTCTCCCCGCCCGAGATGATGATGTCCTTCGAGCGGTCCTTGAGCTGGATATAGCCGTCGGGGTGGCGCACCCCAAGGTCGCCGGTGTGGAACCAGCCCCCGGCGAAGGCCTTGGCCGTGGAGGCCGGGTTCTTGAGGTAGCCCTTCATGACGACGTTGCCGCGCATCATCACCTCGCCCAGGGTCTCGCCGTCCGCGGGGACCGGCGCCAGGGTCTCGGGATCGAGCACGTCGAGGCCCTCCAGCACGGGATAGCGCACCCCCTGGCGGGCCTTGAGCGCGGCCTGGCGGGGTCCCGGCAGGTCGTCCCATTCGGCATGCCACTCGTTGACCACGGAGGGACCGTAGCACTCGGTCAGGCCGTAGAGATGGGTCACGTCGAAGCCCGCCTCCCGCATGGCGGCGAGCACCGCCTCGGGCGGGGGCGCGGCCGCCGTGAAGAACGCGACCTTCTGGGGAAACGCGCGCCGCTCGGTGTCCCGGGCGTTCAGCAGCGTCGACATCACGATGGGCGCGCCGCACAGATGGGTGACGCCGCTCGTCGCGATCGCGTCGAAGATCGCCTTGGCCTCGACCCGGCGCAGGCAGACATGCGTCCCACCCAGGGCCGTCACCGTCCAGGGAAAGCACCAGCCGTTGCAGTGGAACATCGGCAGCGTCCACAGATAGGTGGGATGGTGCGGCATGGCCCAGGTCATCGCGTTGCCCAGCGCGTTCAGATACGCGCCGCGATGGTGGGTGACGACGCCTTTCGGATCGCCGGTCGTGCCG
>DASPJU010000365.1:0-5342 GCA_035628475.1 Salinarimonas sp.
GCGAGATCGCCCGACGCCACCTCATTCCGTCGGCCATCAAGAAGCATGGTCTCAACGAGAAGGAGTGGTCGATCACGGACGAGGGCCTGCTCATGCTCGTGCGGCGCTACACCCGCGAGGCGGGCGTGCGTAACCTTGAGCGCGAGCTCTCCAATCTCAGCCGCAAGGCCGTGAAGGAGATCCTCATGTCCAAGTCGAAGAAGGTGGCGGTGACGCCGAAGAACCTTCCCGACTTCCTCGGCGTGCCGAAGTTCCGCTACGGCGAGCTGGAGAGCGAGGATCAGGTCGGCGTCGTCACGGGCCTCGCCTGGACCGAGGTCGGCGGCGAGCTGCTCACGATCGAGGGCATCATGATGCCCGGCAAAGGCAAGATGACGGTCACCGGCAATCTGCGCGACGTCATGAAGGAATCGATCTCGGCGGCGGCGTCCTACGTCCGCTCCCGGGCCGTCGACTTCGGCGTCGAGCCGCCGATGTTCGAGCGCCGGGACATCCACGTCCACGTGCCGGAGGGGGCGACCCCGAAGGACGGGCCGTCTGCCGGCATCGCGATGGCCACGGCCATCGTGTCGGTGATCACGGGTATCCCCGTGCGGCGCGACATCGCCATGACGGGCGAGGTCACCCTGCGCGGTCGCGTCCTGCCCATCGGCGGGCTCAAGGAGAAGCTTCTCGCGGCGCTTCGCGGCGGCATCAAGAAGGTGCTGATCCCGGAGGAGAACGCGAAGGATCTCGTCGAGCTGCCCGCCAGCGTGAAGAACGGGCTCGAGATCGTTCCCGTGTCGCGCATGGACCAGGTCCTGGAGCATGCCCTGACCCGGCGCCCCGAGCCCATCGAGTGGGACGAGCGCGCGGTCCAGGCGCCCAAGACCCCGGGCGTGAGCGACGAGGACCAGCCGGGCTTCGTGGCCCACTAGCCTCCAGGCGAGCCCCGCTCGCGTTCCTGAGGCCTCTGGGATGCCCTCCCGGAGGCCTTTTGTCTGGCAGGCCCGCTTTCGGGTTGCCCCTGAGGCCCGTTTCGGCAAAAGAGCGGGCCTTCGAACGCCCGTCCGCCCGACCGGGGGCCGGCGCGGTCCAACGGAGGAGACGACCGATGAACAAGGCTGAGCTCGTCAGCGCGATCGCCGAGAAGGCCGGTATGGGCAAGGCCCAGGCCAGCGAGGCGCTCGACGCCACGATCGCGGTGATCACGGAGGCTCTCAAGCGGGGCGAGGAGGTGAAGATCGTCGGCTTCGGCTCGTTCGGCGTCGCCGCCCGGGCCGGCGGCGAGGCGCGCAACCCGCGCACCGGCGCCAAGGTTCAGGTGCCGGCCAGCAGGGCCGCTCGCTTCAAGGCGGGCCAGGGTCTCAAGGATGCCCTGAACGGCTGACGCGCCTATTTCCCCCGCCGCCCTTGCGCGGGCGGCGCGCCTCGTCCTAATCCTGGTCGCGGCGGGCGGTTAGCTCAGTTGGTAGAGCGGCTGCTTTACACGCAGCGGGTCGGCGGTTCGAGTCCGTCACCGCCCACCATGCCCGCGTCGCGGACGGCCCCTGCGGCCGCGCGTCACGTTCGTCCGGCTTCCCGACCGACCCGCGGCCGATCTAGACTCGGGCTTCTCCCGGTGCTGGACCGCCCCATGCGTTTTCCCCTGTTCGCCGCCGCTTTCCTGGCCTGCCTCGCGGCGGCCGAGGCCGAGGCCATGACCTACCGCGCCGTCACCATCGACGACGGTGCCTGCGGTGCGGCCTGCCCCGCCGCCATCATGGCGACGGGCCCCATCGAGGTCGACGAGGATGCCCGCTTCGCGCGCTTCGTCGCGGGCCTCGACGCCGGGCGCATGTCGCGGGTGCTCGTCCTATCCTCGCCCGGGGGCAACGTCGCCGGGTCCCTGCGGCTGGGCTTCCTGCTGCGACGGCTCGGGATGCGCACGCTCGTGGCGCGCCTGAGCCCTCAGGGGATCGCCCCCGGCACTTGCGCCTCCGCCTGCGTCTATCTCTTCATGGCGGGCGCGGAGCGACGTGTGGTGCCCGGCAGCCGGCTCGCGGTCCACGCGGCCCGCGCGGTCGGCGTCTCCCAGCGCGACATCGTCGGCGGCGGCACCATCGACGCGCAGATCCGTCCCGGCGCCTTCGAGGACGCCATGCGCGACTATGCGCGCCTCATGGGCGTGAGCCCGGCGATCATCGATCTGGCGAGCAGCGTGCCCCACGAGACGGCCCACATTCTGAGCGCCGAGGAGATGGCCCGCTACCGTCTGCTGACCGCCGCCGGGCCGTCGGCGCGCCGCACGAAACCGGCGCCCCGGCACCGCGCGAGGTCCGCCGGGTGAGAAATCTCCGGCGCGGGCCGCGGGGCTGTTGACAGGGCCACCCCCGCCGCTTAAACGACCCCCCACGCCGCGAGCGACACCGCTCCCGGCCGCCCTGCGCGGGCGTAGCTCAGTTGGTTAGAGTGCCGGCCTGTCACGCCGGAGGTCGCGGGTTCGAGCCCCGTCGCCCGCGCCATGATCTCCCAGACCAATCAGCGACTTGAGGACGGGAGCCCACATGGCGCCTGAGTCCCGGGTCGGACATCCGCACCCCTGCTCCGTTCGATTTCTCGTCCCCGTTGCCCGGCCGCGTCCCAGGGAGCTAGCCTCGGACGGGGCCGCCGGGCTGGTACCTGGTGCGGATTCTGCGAGCGAGTTCGGACAATCGTCGACCGCTCGCAAGGGGAGCACGCGCGAGCGGCCGGAGCTGGGGCATCGGGGCGGCCTCACGCGACGAGGATGGACCCGTTGTCGTAGGTGGTGATGGTCTGGACGAGCTGGTTCGAGGTATCGCGAAGGTACGCGATGGAAGCCCAGTCGAAGCTGCCGGCCTGATCGTGCTCGTCGAAGCGGCTGCTGCCGCCATCGTTGGCGGTCCAGGTCCAGTCCAGCCGGCCCGCGGCATCAAGCACAGTGCGTACCGACGACCATGCGCCCGCGTTGGCCTGATCGAGGTCGTCGATCACCACCGTTCCGCGGTCGTTCTTGCTCCACGTCCAATCAAGGCGACCCTGTGCATCGTAGACCGACTGCATCGAGTACCAAGGCGCCGCATCCGCCTGATCCAGGTCGCCGAGCGCCACGATCCCGTGATCGTACTTGGTCCAGATCCAGTCCAAGCGACCCTGAGCGTCCGAGACGGACTGACGGGAGTACCAGTCCCCCTGTTGCCCTGGTCCAGGTCCGCGGCGACGACCGTTCCTTCCGTGCTCACGGCGCGCACCCACACCAAGCGGCCCTGCAGGTCGGTGAACGACATGGTCCAGCTCGTGGCCGTGGTCGGGAGGGCCGCCGTGCCGTCCAGGAAGCGCAGCTCCTCGATGCCGGTCAGGGTGTCCGCACCGTCGCGCCCACCCGTGCTGTCCGCGACCGTGTAGGCGCCGCCTCCGAGATGGACGACCGTGTACTGGCCGACAGACCCCGAGAACGCCGCAGCGTCCCCGCCGGCCCGTGATCGTGACCCGCTGGCCGTCGACCGTGCCGTTAGAGCGTACCCCCGAGTCGCCGAAATATGCGCTGTCGAACCTGAACAGCCCTCCGCCGTCCTGGCTGATGGTCAGCCGGTCGAAGCTCGGATAGCCGCCGTGGTAGCTGCCGACCTCCAGGTTTCTCGACCGGCCGGAGCCGAAACCGCCGCTGAAGAGCGCATTCTGGGTCGTGACCGCAAAGACCAGCCCGCCGGTGGTGAGAGTGTTCGGTTGCTGACCCGTTCCCAAGGACTCGGACGTCACGACCGCCATGGCCTGTCCCCCCTTACGGCCAAGCCGTAGCATACCCGCCTGGGACCCACTAGGTTGGGCGCCGAGGGCCGCCGGGGTGGGTCGTACGTCTCGCGGCGAGGCGCGGTCCGGCATGCTGGACCATGAGGGGCGACGTTCCGGGCTGAAGTTGCGTTGCGCCGGACATGCCGCGCAGGAGGATCGGTCGGCGCCTTGCTCGATCGCCGGTTCGTCGGATTCTCCAAGACTGAGGTCGCGAGTTCAGGACCCAGCGTCGCCATGCTCTCCCGGACATGCCCCGCCTGGTTTCCGAGGTCCGGTCACCTCGCCGCGCGCGGATCTAGCGACTGCATCGCCTCCGCCTTCGCAACCGGTCCGGCCAATCGGAGTTCTCTCCCCGCTTGGACGCGCCGGGGGAGGCTCAGATGGCAGAAGGGACGGCTCTGCGGCTGCTTTGCGCCGCCGCGATCATCGGATTGGCGACCGCCGCGGCCGGTCAGCCGCGCGAACGCCTCGGACCAGTCCAGGACTTCGACCCGCGCCATTACGACGAGGACGAGCGCCCGCCCGAGCGGGACGCGGGCCAGAAACTTTGCTCCGTCTATGCTCCGAACGCCTGGCGCGACACGATCCCGGTGCCGGCCACCTGGAGCTGGCGCGACTGCCGCGACTACGCACGGCTCGTCGGCGCCACGCATATCCACCTGATCTGCGTCTTCTCGCGCGGAGAACCCAAAACGTCCCTGGGCGGACCCGGCGAGCTGCCCGAGCCCGATTGCGGGTGGGGCCGACGCCGCTGACGCGGTGCCGCTTCCTGCCCGACGCCAGCTCCCCGACCGCCCTCGATCGGATCTGGCGGTGTTCGGGGAGGGCCGTCGAGCCCTATGGGGCGGGGCCCACGGAACGGGCGCTCCGGCCGGAATCCGGCATCCCGCGCCGACCGTGCCGTGGCCCGCGGACGGTTTTTCCTTGCAATGGACGCCCGCAGACCCCATGTTACCAGGATCGATATTTGGCCGGACGATCGGGCCGTTTCGCCTGTGCCATGGGCCGGGCGCGCGTTCAGACATTCTCTCCAGGTTTCGACGAACCCGCGGGCGGCCCTATGGCCGCGGCGTGATCGCGCTTGCATGCGCGTTTTCCAGACGAAAGACACTCCTATGACCAAAGGCACCGTGAAGTTCTACAACGACCAAAAGGGCTTCGGCTTCATCCAGCCCGACGGCGGCGGCAAGGACGTGTTCGTCCACGCGACCGCTCTCGAGCGCGCGGGCATCCGCGGTCTCGTCGAGGGCCAGAAGGTGGCTTTCGACACCGCCGAGGACCGGCGCTCCGGCAAGATCGCGGTCAGCCACATCGAGATGGCCTAATGCTCCGAGGCGACGCCTCGCGCGTCGCCTTCCCCCGAGGGCGGTCCCGGATGGGCCGCCTTCCGACTCCGTCGGGTCGATGACCTCGACCCGGCACATGAGGGCACCATGTCCCACAAGTACAAGCTCAACCAGCTCGTCCGCCTGACCCGCCGCGTCTTCGCGGATCGCAGCGCGGGCGCGGGGGAGGTCTATTCCGTGACGCGCCTCATGCCGGCCGATCAGACCGGCGAATATTCGTACCAC
>DASPJU010000366.1:0-4341 GCA_035628475.1 Salinarimonas sp.
TCATCTGGAACCGCCACCTGCGCATCGCCGACATCGTCAGGGCGTCGACGGCCGCGCCGCACTTCTTCGATCCCGAGCCGGTCCGCCTCGTCGAGGACGGACCTCCCGGCCTGTTCGTGGACGGCGGCCTCACGCCCCACAAGAATCCCGCGCTGCAGCTGCTGCTCCTGGCCGCGCTGGACGGACATGGGCTTCGCTGGCCGATCGGACCCGAGAACCTGATGATGATCTCGGTCGGCACCGGCGAGTTCCGCCACCGGCTCGATCCGCTCGCGGGGGCCGGGATGCCGGCGATCGGCCTCGCCGTCCGGGCCATGAGCGGCCTCATCGCCGACACGAGCACCTCGACCCTCGCGCTGCTCCATTGGCTCAGCGGAACGCCGGCGCACTGGCCCCTCAACGGCGAGATCGGGACCATGGCGGACGACCGCCCGCCGTACGGGCGGCCGCTCCTCGCCTTCGAGCGCTACGACGCGCGGCTCGACGCGCCCTGGCTGGAGGCGGAGCTCGGGCTCGTCGTGCCGGAGGCGCGCCTGGAGCAGGCCCGGCGCCTGGACGAGCCCGCCGCGGCGGAGCTCCTCCACGAGATCGGGCGCCAGGCGGCCGAGCGGTTCGTGCGGCCCGAGACGCTGCGGGCCCTCATGCCGGATTTCGTCCGATCGACTGGCGGGGAAACCGACCGGCGCACGCCGGGAACGCCCGCGGCGCGGGACGCGGGGTAGAGGCGCGGCTCCCGTCCTGTTTTTGGACGGCGCTCCCACGGCGACATCGCCCCTTGGGAGCGCGATCGCCGGGGAACGATCCGCCAGGAGATCCCGCACCATGATTCCGACGACACCAAGGCTGCGCCCGAGGAGGGGCGACGAAGCGTGAGGCGCAAGGGCTTCGGACGGCAAGCTTGGCGGACGCCTCAGGCCACCACGGGCAGCGTCTCGACCCGGTAGGCGTGGCGAATCGTGCGCCCCAGCACGGGGTCGTGCAGCTCCATCTCGAAGCGCTCGGACGGGCGGATGCCGCCGATGGCCGAGAGGGTGCCGCCGAACATGACGGTGCCGACCGGCAGGCCCGGCCCCCCGGGGCGGCGCGCCATGAGGTCGCCGGGCATCCGCAGGCCCGCGAGACTGCCCTCCTGGTAGAGGACCCGCTCGCCGCGGATCGTGGCGAAGGCGCGCATCGTGAGGCTGTCCCAGTGGGGCGCGACCTCGTCGAGGCGCCACAGCTCCCGCGAGATCGGCTTGCCGCACATCTGCTTCGACAGGGCGATCCCCACCGTCTCGGCCTTGCGGTCCGTGTGATCGGACCCGACCCCGACCCAGATCCCGTCGGGGCAGGAGACCAGCACGGGCTCCACCTCGCCGGACGAGTCCGGCCCCAGAACCTCGAGGCGCTCGTCCTGCGTCAGCGTCGCGGCCGCGACCCGGTAGAAGACGGGGACGCTGGAGGGCCGGGGCACGCCGATCGCGGCCAGCTCCTCGATATGATGCCGGATCGCCGCCTCGTCCCGCCCGGCCCAGCCGGCGATCACGAGGGTATCGACGGTGAGCGAGATCGGCTCGGCGCCGGCGCGGGCGAAGGTGGGCATCGGAATTTCCTGGCGGACCGGCCCCCACTCTGCCCCGGCCGCGGGCCCGCGCCAAGCGGCGCGCCGCGCCGCGGAGGGGCGCCTGCGGACGGACGGAGGGGACCCGGTCCCGGCCGGGCGCGCGACCAGCCGAAGGCATGGCTTGCCAAGGGCGCGCGCAGCGGCGAACACTCCGACCCGAGCCGCCGTTCCCGCGCCGCGTCGCGGCAGACGAGGAGACGCCGGGCGCATGGGAGAGGGGCGGCCATTGCGATCGGCTGTTGTCTTGCGCGCCGCGCGCGGTACGGCGCGAGCGCGCCCTTGACGCGCGGTGGCCAGGCCGAGCTGCGGCCCGCCCCGGTTCTCGTCGTCGGGATCACGGGGCATCGGAGGGACCGCCTGGGCGCGGGCGGTCTCGCGGCCGTCCAGGCGAGCATGGAAACCCTCATGCGCCGGCTCGAGGCGGCGCGCCTGGCCGTCGCGGCACGGGAGGAGGGCCTCGCGGGCGAGGGCGGGCTGCGGGTGGTGTCGATGCTCGCCACCGGCGCCGACACGGCCGGCGCCCGCGCCGCGCTCGCGGTGGGCGCCGAGCTGCAGGCCATCCTGCCCTTCACCCGCGATCGCTACGCGCAGGACTTCGCATGCGCCCAGGATCGCGCGGTCCTGGACGAGCTGTGCGCCGCCTCCTCCCGGACCCTGACCCTCGCATGCGACGGCCCGGTGCCGGGCTACGAGCATGGCGGGCGCCTCCTCGTGCGCAACGTCGACGTCATGATCGCCGTGTGGGACGGCAGGCCCGCGCGGGGCCCCGGCGGCACGGCGGCGGTGGTGGAGGACGCCCTTGACGCCGGCTGCGCGGTGATCGTGCTCGATCCCGCGGCGCCCGAGAGGCCGGGGCTGCTCTGGCCGACGCTCATGGACCGAGAGCTCCCGCATGGCTGGATCGGCGAGCGCCCGCGCGCCGATCCCGGGGAGCATCTGGACGCCGTCGTCGCCGAGGCGCTCGGCTCCCCCGCCGACGCGATCGCGCGGGAGGTGCGGGCCACCCTGTTCAGGACCCGGCGGGCGCGACGCTGGACCCGCATCGAGTTCCCCCTGGTCCTCGCCCTCGCGGGCCTGACCCGCCTCCGCCTCGCCGATCTCCCCCTCGGCGATCCGGAGGCCCAGACGCGCGCGGAATGGGCGGCGCTCGCCGGGGCGGCGGGGGCGCCCCTCCTGCGCGACGAGGCCGGGGAGCGCCTGCTGGCGCGAACCGCCCAGGCCGAGAACCTGGCCAATCTCTACGGCCGGGTCTGGCGGGGCAGCTTCGTGACGCGGGTGGTGCTGGGCTTCGCGCTGAGCATGAGCGCCTATGCGGCGGGGCTCCTCCATTCCGGCTCGCGCGGTCCGCTCCTCGCGATCGGCGTCGCGGTGAATGCCTGGGTGATCGTCGACGCGCGGCGCGCCGAGGGCCGGCACTGGCGCCTGCGCTGGCTGGAGATGCGCCACCTCGCCGAGCGGCTGAGGCACCTGCGGGTCCATCAATTGCTCGGCCTGGCGCCCGTGCGGGTGCCCCCGGAGCGGCGCGGGCGCCTCGGCGCGTCGGAGGGCTGGGCCGAGTGGTACGTGCGGCGCACGGCCCGCGAGGTCGGCCTTGCCCCCCTGACCTTCGACCCCGCCTTCGTGGCGCGCGCCGCGACGGCGCTTCGGGAGACGGACCTCGTCCGCCAGCGGGACTACCACCTGCGGGCGGAGGCCCTCGCGGAGCGCGCCGATCGGCGGCTGCGGCGTCTCGCCCGCCTGTCCCTCGTCGGCACGGTAGCCGCGGGGGTCACGGCCTGCGGGCTCGCCCTCGCGCAGATGGGGATCGGGTTGTCGGTGCCGCTGGGCGCGTCCGTCGGAGCCTTCGCGCTCCTGTCCTCGTTCAGCGCGACGGTCGCGACGGTCCGCGCCCGCGGGGACTTCTCCAGCGCCGCCCAGCGGGCGCGGACCGCGCGCCGCGAGATCGACCGGGTCATGGAGATCCTCGCGGAGCCCGATCTCTCCCTGCCGCGCCTGGCGCGGGCGGTCGAGCATGTCTGCGCCGTGATGGGGCAGGAGGTGGCGGACTGGAAGACCGCCGCCGAGTCGAAGACGTATCGCTCCCTTCGCGTCAACGGAGAGCGCTGATCGCGCCGGGTCAGCCTCCCGCGTCGGCCGAGCCGGCCTGGCGGATCCGCGCCGCCGTCGCGAGCAGCCGGGCGAGGTCGCCCACGATCGGCTGGATATGCGCGGCGTAGTCCAGGGACACGGAGATCCCCGGCAGCTCGAAGAAGTTCTTGGTCTGGGGCAGGAGCACGAAGCCGTCCGCGCCGGAGAGCGCGACCAGCCCCGGCGCCTCGGGCCAGGTCTCGTTGAGCTCGCCCAGCGCCTGGGCGAGGCGGCCCTCGAGCAGGGCCCGCGCGGCCCTATCGTCGTCCGACAGGAAGCGGTAGGTCTCGTCGAGCCCGGCATGCCCGCTGGTCAGCTCGGCGAGCCCGGAGCGGTCGAACAGGTCCTCGAAGAAGCGGTTGACCCGGTTGGTCCTGCGCGCCGCCACGAAGAGCCCGGGGAAGCTCGCCGGCAGGCCGAAGGCGATGACGACGCCCTTGAACGCGACCGTGGTCGACTTGCCCGCCTTGTACGAGAGCTGCGCCTCGTAGAGCTCGAACGGGAAACCCTCGTACTCGCCCGTGATGACGTCGTCGAAGCTCTGGCGGTTGAAGGTCCCGACGACCTTGCGCGGCAGCCTGGCGAAGCTGGGCGGCGTCGCGTCGCGGCGG
>DASPJU010000367.1:0-2271 GCA_035628475.1 Salinarimonas sp.
GGCGAAGAGGATCGTGCGCTTCGGCCGGACCTTGCCGGTCACGAAAGCCCGGGCCACCGAGAGCACCGCGGACGTGCCGCTCGCGTTGTCGTCGGCCCCGTTCCAGATGTCGTCCCCCTCCGGGCCGCCTGGCGACTGCCCGCCCACGGTCTGCCCGCGCCGCCCCACGTGGTCGAGGTGGCAGCCGATGACGACCGTCTGCGCCTTGAGGGCGGCGTCGCCGCCTTCGATCAGCGCCAGCACATTGCGCGCCTTCCGGTCCCGCGCGAACGCGAAGGTCTGCGTGTAGCCGTTCTCGCCCGCCGGCTTCAGGCCGAGCTCCTTGACCTGGTCCACCAGGTACTCCACCGCCCGTTCGTTTCCCGGGAAGCCCGCCGCACGCCCCTCCAGGTCGTCGCTGGCCAAAAAGCGGATGTGCGTCTGGAGGACCTCTTCGGTGATCGATTTGAGGGCCTTCGGGACCGCGTCGCTTTCGTCCGCGCGGGCGCACGCCAGGGGGACGAGGACGGCGGCCAGGGCGAGGGGCAGTCGCATGCGATCTCCTTGAATCAGGAGTTATACGACCACCCGTCGAGCGGTGTTGCAAGCGCTATCGGCGGGACGCCTTCCAGGACCGGTGCCACTCTTTCCAGCGCGAGGTCTCGTTCAGGTAGACGCCCGTGATCGCGCCGAGCGCCGATGCGGCCGCCGTCCGGACGTCGGCATCCGGGTTCTCGAGCTCCTGCATGAGGAAGTCGACGGCCCGCTCGTCCTTGAGCTTGCCGATGAAGAGGAGATGGGCGGCGCGCAGGCGCCCGGTTTCCTGATCCGCGGCGGCGATCATCGACGGCAGGGCCTCGCGGTCGCCCAGCTCGGCCAGGCGCCGCGCGCCGAGGTAGCGGACCTCCGGACCCTCGGCGGAGAGGCGGCGCCGCGCCTCCTCCCAATCCCGCTTCCGGCGCGCGGCCAGGACGTCGGGCGCAGGGGGCACGACCGCGTCGATGCGCCGCTCCTCTTCGGGCGTCGCGGGAGCGCCGTCCGGAGGGCCCACGAGGGCAGCGACGGCCGCCCGGGGGTCGACCGCCCGCGGCTCGTACCGGTAGTAGGTCTCGAGCATGAGCACGCAGAGGGCGGTGGCGTAGACCGTCGAGGCCTGCTCGTAGTCGATGAACGGCCAGGATCCCGCCGCATGGCCGCGCGTGCGCTGGGTGGAGACCAGGAAGGGGCGGATCCGGCCGTTCCAGCCGCGCCAGGCGGCGCCCTGCATCTGATGGGCGGCGAGGGTCCGGTAGTACCAGCTGTAGAGGTACTGCCACGACCGCATGCGCGACAGGTCCGGGGCGGTCTTCGTCTGGCGCTCCAGCCAGGCCCAGCCGTCCTCGATGCGGCCGTGGCTCGTGAGGCCGAACAGGCAGCGGGCGAACGTGCCCGCCCCGGTGGCTCCCTCGGTCGGCGTTCCTCCCGGCATGTACCGGAAGCCGCCGTCGGCCCCCTGGTTCTCGACGATATGGTGGCGCGCCTTGGCCAGCACGTCGGGCGGAACCCGAGCCCCGGCCCGCTCGGCGGCCTTGAGGCCCATCATCTGCCAGACCGTCAGCGTGAATTCGCTGCCGGCGACCGGCTGCGCCTGGTAGTGCCAGCCCCCGTTGGCCTGCTGCGCGCGCGCCGTGGCGGCGACCGCCCGGTCGAGCGCCTCGAGCAGGGCCGGGTCCCGCGTCAGCAGGGCGGCTTCGCCCAGGGCGAAGGTCGCGATGCCGTGTCCGTACATGCCCTTGCGGCCCGCCCCGGCCCCGGCCGGATCGAAGAAGAAGCCCGAGGGATCCTGATGGGCCAGAAGCCAGGAGATGCCCCGACCGACCGCCTCCCGATGCTTCCCTTCCTGGTGCGTGTAGCCCGCTCCCAGGAAGGCCAGGAGCGCGAGTCCCGTCGTCCCGGCCGCATGGTCCTTGGGCCCGCGCCGGCCGCCGCCGCAGACGTCGGGCTCCGGGCAGCCCGCCAGGTAGCGCGACGGGCACCATCCGCCGTCCTGGCTCTGGTGCGCCGCCAGCCACTCGAGGCCCAGCTCGACCGCCGATTCGCTCGCGAGATTCCCGCCGTAGCGCTCGACGGCGGCCCGACGGCCGATGGCCGACCGGTCGCCGGCGAAGCCGGGACCCGAGACGCCCTCCAGGTCGCCGGCCGGATAGGACGCGATGCCGGGGACGACCTCCACCGCGGCCGCCTGCAGCGGGGCGGGCGCCGGCGCGGCCTGGGCGGCGGACGCGGGCGGCGCGGTCGGAGCGGGCGCGGCGG
>DASPJU010000368.1:0-2844 GCA_035628475.1 Salinarimonas sp.
CGGAGCGCCGACGCGGCCGGTTGGGCGACGCTCGCTTGACTAGAGCTCAACCGGCCACTCAAAAGCCTGGCCCGGCTCCGTGCCCTGCCCTGGCCCGGATGCGGGCCAGCGTCACGATACCGACGGCTTGCCCGTCCGGGCTGGCCACCCGCAAGGTCTCGGCGCCGGTCCCCAGGAGGATAGCGAGCGCGTCGCGGAGGGACATGGTAGCAGCGATCTCCGGCGCGCCGGCTGGCGCTGTGCCCGGCTCGCATGCATCGCCCGTCATCACGAGCGACAGACGCTTGAGGGCCCGATCCGCGCCCACGAAATCGGCCACGAAAGCGTTTGCCGGTACGGCGAGCAAGCGGTCCGGAGAATCGCATTGAACGAGACGCCCGTCCTTCAGGACGGCCACGAGATCGCCCATGCGGATCGCCTCGTCGATGTCGTGAGTGACGAGAATCACGGTCTTGCGGAGGCGCCTCAGGATGGACAGGAACTCGTCCTGCAGGTGCGTGCGAACCAGCGGATCCACTGCCCCGAAGGGCTCGTCCATTAACATGACCGGCGGATCGGCCGCGAGGGCCCGAGCCACCCCGACCCGCTGGCGCTGACCGCCCGAGAGATGACGCGGGTAGCGGTCCCGTACCCCGCCGGGATCGAGGCCGACCAGGGCGAGCATCTCGTCGACCCGCGCGGCGACGCGGGCCGAGGGCCAGCCCAACAGTTCTGGAACCGTCGCGACGTTCTGGGCGATGGTCATGTGCGGGAACAGGCCGATCTGCTGAATCACGTAGCCGATGCGTCGGCGCAGGCTCACCGGGTCGGCATGGGTCACGTCCTCGCCCTCGACGACGATCCGCCCCTGGGTCGGCTCGATCAACCGGTTGACCATGCGCATCGTGGTGGTCTTGCCGCAGCCCGACGGGCCGATGAGGACGCAGGTGCGCCCTTCAGGCACCATGAGGGTTAGGTCGTCGACGGCCGGGCGCGGCAGGCCAGGGTAGATTTTGGAGACGCCTTCGAGCGCGATCATATGTGCCTCGTGCGGTTGAGACGGCGCTCGGCGAGACCGAAGGCGAGCTCGGTGACGATAGCGAGGGCTGCCACCGCCAGCCCACCGACCACGAGCTGGGGAATATCGAGGGTGCCCATGCCCGCGGTGATGAGCTCGCCAAGACCTCCGCCACCGATGAAGGCGGCCAGCGTCGCGGCCGACACGATCTGCACTGCCGCCGTGCGGATGCCGGCGAAGATCACGGGCAGCGCCAGGGGAATCTGAATGCGCCGCACGATCTGGAGCCGCGAGAGGCCCTGACCCGTCGCTGCCTCGACGATATCGGCATCGACTTCGCTGAGCGCCGTATAGGCGTTGATGAGGATCGCCGGCAGCCCGTAAAGGGTCAGCGCCACGAGGGCGGGCTGGAAGCCAGTGCCGAGGATCGGCAGCATCACGACGAGGAGCGCGAGGCTCGGGATCGTGCGCAGCACGTTGACGAGGGCGATCGCGGTGGCGGCGCCCCGGCGCCAGCGAAGGAGTACAATGGCGAGCGGAAGGGCGAGCGCGATCGCGAGCGCCAGGGCGGCGGCCGAGAGGGCCAGATGCTGCTGCGCGGCGGTCCAGAACACCTTCGGGTGCTCGGCGATCCAGGTGACGACCGGGCCCAACATCAGGCGCGCTCCGACTGAGCCGCCCGCAGGCGCCGCTCCACGACCCGGAGGCTCTCGTCGGCGACCACGGCCAGCGCAGCGGTCACGACCGCGCCTGCCACAACCTTCTCGCCGAAATCTTGTGTGATGCCCTGGAAGATGATGTCGCCCAGGCCACCAGCGCTGATGTAAGCCGCGACGGTCGCGACCGAGATTTGCGTCACTACCGTGATCCGGATGCCGGCGACTATGACAGGGAGCGCCAGCGGGAGCTCGATGCGCACCAGCCGCCACCATGCCCCGTAGCCCATGCCGTCGGCTGCCTCGAGGATCTCGTGCGGGATCTCCCGCAGGCCCGTCGCCACGTTGCGGACCAGGATGAGGAGCGAGTATAGCACCAGGGCCGTTACGGCCGGCGCCGTGCCGAGGCCCATGAGGGGGATGAGGAGCGCGAAGAGTGCGAGCGCCGGGATCGTGTAGAGCACTCCTGTGACGGCCATGACACCCGCATAGGCCCACGGTCGGCGCGCCGAGACGATGCCGAGCGGCAGCGCGATGGCGAGCGAGATCGCGAGCGCCGTCGCGACAAGCCCGACATGTTCGGCAAATGCGGTGAACAGCCGATCGTAGTTGGCGAGGGTCCACTTCATCCGGCCAGGGCCTCGCGGAGCGTGCCCGCCAGGATGGCCTCGCTCAGCTCGTGGATCTCCCCGCCGAGCGGGCGGTCCTCGTCAAGGAACGCGATCCGGGAACGGACGAAGCGGTGGGCCGCTCGCGTGCCCTTTCCGAGACGCATCCCACCGCGCAGGTCCACCGCCTGCGCCGCCACGACGAGCTCGACAGCCGCGAGCGCGGCTAGGCGGCGCACGAGCTCGCGGGTCTTCTCGGCCACGCGCGGGGTCATGGGGGCATAGTCCTCGATGCCGTCGGCTACGGGAACGCTGAGCGCGCCGACCGGCTGCGCGAGATGGCGGATCTCGCTTTCCAGCGCGCTGATCGTCTTCTGCACCGTCGCGAAGCCCGTACGGGTGCCACCCAAGGGGGTCAGGAAGCGCGGCAAGTCGCTAACCGCGGGCGACATGAGCTTTACGGCACGGAACGCCCCCAGGGTCGCGGCATGGCTCAGCGCCAGGCCGAGGCCCTCGAGCGAGAGCGCTATGGCGGTCGTGTCGAAGCCCACCGTTGAGGCAATCTCGCCGGTGCCGACGAGCA